>JAXHVG010000244.1:0-2101 GCA_034189245.1 Caldifarciminota bacterium | reverse complement strand
GGGACCTTTGAGCAGCAGAGGCAGCTCTGTCTGAAACATCATCTCAAATATGCCTCTGGGTTCCTGAAGCCACTGCAGTGGATTGAGACCTATGAGCTGCAGGAAATAATTGGCAACACCGATGCGCGGGTGATAAATCCATTTCCACACAATACTTATTGCAATGATTGATGTAACAACAGGGAGAAAATATGTTGTTCTGAAAAGGCTCTTGAATTTGATCTTCTGATTGAGCAGTACTGCAATTGCCATGGAGAATATTATTACACCCGGAACAACAGTAATGACATACCAGAATGTGTTTGTCAATGCCTGCCAGAAATCACCGTCCTGCAGAACATCACTGTAATTCTTCAGGCCGACAAAACCCTTTGAACCTGCAATACCCCATTCATAGAAACTGATTCTTAGTGCATAGAGTATGGGTGTAAACCTGAAAACCAGAATAATTGCCAGTGCGGGAAGCAGAAACAGCATAGCTTTGATAAAATTCTTCTTCGCCTTATTCATATATCAAATTTTACTTGAAATAATATCTTTGTCAATGATTTAAAATCATAATAAGATTGACAAAAAAACAACTTTCTGATAATATTATTCAAACAAAGGGTTATATGAAAAAGGTTTTTATTTCATTTATACTGATCTCTCTTTTAGTGTTGGCTGAAGAGTCATCGGATTGTTTTTTTAAGGGAAGCTGGCAGTTGAATTGGCCTTACAGTACTTCAGATCCCGTCACAAAAAATATTTTTCTCAGCGATATTTCAATAAATACCTCTTTTAACAAAGAACTGTATATTTACAGTCAGTTGAGCAGTAATTTCCCTTTCATTCCTCAAGCCGGCTATACACATAGGCCTCATTATATGATTTCGGTTGGCGGAAGATATTTCTTCTATCCCATAGACAGGATTATGAATATGAAAGGTTGTCTGATTGATTTAATTATATCCCAGAACCTTGCACTTTCAGTTATAGATCCCAGAAAAGAGCAAAGGGAGGCAAGACGATCAAGTGTGAAACGTATATCAAGTCCCTATGTCTGGGGAGGGGTAGGTATCGGGGCTTTTTCAAGAATGGACACTGTTGGTCTTCAGAACATAGAGATCATTAATTGCGGTGCGGGGATTATATTCAATGTGCCCAGTATTTTCATTGAATTTTCAGTCAATTATATTCCGGTTTTAAATAATTATACCTATATCTCTGGAGGAGTGGGTATGATAATAAGTGCTTACTAAAGGAGAGTAAATGAAGAAAATAATCATAATCATTATACTTTTTGTACAGATCACATTGAATGCTGAGGTATATGAGTTGCAGAGAGTAAAACTGACCAGTGAAGACATTAAATATAAGAAAACATATTATACTGATAAATTCGTTGAATATGAAATAAACATTAATGCGCCAGAAGCTAATTTAACCAGCGGTATAGACTTTACAGCAAGCCTCTTCAAAGATACGGTTCAAATTACTGTGGATTCAATTTATCCGGATGTGTTGATGAATGGGAGAAATTCAATAAAACTATTTATTTCAGATTCACTCTATTCAGAAGAGTCTGCTGATAGTATAAGTGCTGAATTTATTCTTCAATATTACAAATTCACAGAGGATGACATAGAGTTCAGTAATTATTCTGTACTTATAATAGATTCAGTCTGTCCAGAATCTTTGAATGTAGAGATGAATGAGGAATACATTTTTAATGTGACATCAGGACAGATATTTGCAGTACCGTCCGAAAGCACATATGTAAAAGTTTCCAAGACTCCGTTCAGAGAACACTCTGCAATCAATGTTTTTGAAACTGGGCAAATTTATTCTTTGGAATCCGTATTAGAAAGACAATATGTTTTTTCTCTGCCCAAAATGATAATTTATAGTACTGCAAGCACT
Source organism: Caldifarciminota bacterium (assembly GCA_034189245.1). Taxonomy (GTDB): domain Bacteria; phylum Hydrothermota; class 32-111; order 32-111; family 32-111; genus JAXHVG01. Next base: position 199 of record JAXHVG010000244.1, on the reverse strand, counting down.
TGTATTTCAAGCAATGTTCTGACAATAATAATAGCATCCTTTCTGTCGGAATCATCTTCTCCATCATATCTTCAGTCTATTGGTCTGGGTTCATTTACACTATTCGTCCTATCAATGATATTTTTAGGGTCTGCTTCCTTCTATCCATTTTATAATCATTATAAAAAAGATAAGGAATTGACTGATAAGTATAATGAGG
>JAXHVG010000243.1:0-2159 GCA_034189245.1 Caldifarciminota bacterium | reverse complement strand
ATTGTACAGCATTCAATATTTTCAAAATCTTCTCTGTTTGTCTTCGGCCCGCATGATATCAGAATTAATGCTGCGATGAGTATTAATAAAAAAATTCGCCTCATCAAGCCCCCCTTTTTTTCCATTATAGAAGAACCTGAAGTTTTTGTCAAGTATATTGTGAACCCTTTGACATTACTCCCATCCACGGAGCTTAATATGATGATAGAGCTGGGCCAGTGCAATTAATGTGAGGGGAAGGGAAACAGCAAGTCCTATGACAGTTATTGCCATAATGAAATTAACAGCATAGAGGATTATGCCGATTACGAATATCTGCCATTGATATTTCTTTGTCATACCCCAGGATGCCTTGAGGGCTTCAATTGCAGTATAACCCCTCTCCACAATGAGATAAGGGTAGAATATGAGTCTTACTGCAAGGAAAACCCCGGGTATAATAAGCATCAAAAGACCTATGAATACAGATAAATTATAGAGGATTGTTCCGATAATAAAGGTGAACAGTATGCCTCCGGGCGTAAAGAGCATTGAAAAGTCATAAGGCTTGCGGTTTGTCATATTTACTGCTATTTTCACAATACCCAGCTGAATCAGCATATTGATGAAAAACATTATGATAGTGACAGCAGGATTGATGTCCATTCCTGTTGAGGACATGTCTGCAAGCATAATCTCAATAACAAGCATTATCATGAGAAATATCATGATGCCTATTATAAAGAAATAATTATTCTTTATAATATATCCGAGTGATGAGAGATATTCCTTATAGTCAATCCTGTTCATAAATCAAAACAAATTGTAGTTTATAGTGATTGAAAGATTCTCGCTGTGCATCAGATCAGCATCCTTGTCTTTATCATAGAGCAATTTGACATTGAAATTAACATTGATGTATTTATTGACTGAAGCAGTGAGTATGTTTTCAAACTCCAGATCGGGAGACCGCCAGTTCTCATTGACAGATGTACTTTTAATAAGTGCTTTGAACAATCGCAGCCTTCCCGTATAATTAACATTCTCTGCAATAACAGATGATATGTCGCCCACTGCCTCAAAACCGGCTTCAGTTGTAAATCTCATTGAATCTGCAACATACTCCTGCCTTGTGAAATGTTCAACTGCCGACAGTCCTGTTCTCAGTGAAATCTGCGTCTTCTCATTATTGACAAGATATCTGCCAATACCCATGCCCTGGCTGATTGCGAGAGGATTCAAATACATTGTAACCGAATCAGTATTATCAGTAAAATATGTCTTAACCCGCAGACTTGCATAAGGGTCTGCAAACCAGCCGGGCATAAATCTGCCTATTGACTCCATATCAATATTGTCAGATGATTTCACCGGTTCAAGCCATTCACCGCTCGTATCATTCTCAAAGACACTGTATCCCAGTTCTGACAGGAGATTGTTCTCCAGCATGAATATTTCTGCAGGTTTGTAATTTATCTTTAAATTAAATGAGAATCCCCCTGTAATATTATTGACGGATTCTGTAAGGAAATTATCACTGTAATTGTCAAATGAGAGGGATAATCCCATATCACCCTTCTTCTCTACTGAAGCACTTGCTGATAATGCAATCAGCACAAGCAAAATAAATATCCCTGTTCTTTTCATTTTAACCTCACTTTATAATATATACTAAGGTATTTTCACCTGTCATGTCAAATACTTCTATTGCGTCCCGGTTTCTCATCCTGATGCAGCCATGTGAAGCAGGAATACCTATAAGCCCCTCCTCGGGCGTACCATGTATATAGATATGCCTCTCATATGAATCTATGCCTCTCCCCCTGTTTATGCCCTCTTCCATACCTCTTAGATGCATAATCCGTGTTGTTATCAGATCATCCTCTACATCAATACTGTCATGAATAATCTCCGCCTTTTCACCTGTGCTTGAGAGGAATCTGAATACTGTGCCGATATCCTCATTCTCGCCGTACTTGCCGCTTATCATGTGCATACCGGGAGGTGTCTTATTGGAGTGTGCCTTATTCCCCACACCGTATGAGGATGTTGATACAGGAAATACCTTGATAATAATTCCCGTACTGTCAACAACAATCATTCTCTGGTATTCTACTGATACAAGAAGTATTGCACTGTCTCCTCCGGCTGCTCTGCATTTTCAAGATGCAGAGCAGCCG
>JAXHVG010000242.1:0-3335 GCA_034189245.1 Caldifarciminota bacterium | reverse complement strand
TATATGGCTCTATCCGCTCTTTATAGGTCTCGTATATCCCAGATTCAAGACAGAGGGCGCAGTGCGGTTCTTCTGGGGAATACCGACACTGATAGCATTAACAGGTCTAATAATAAACTGGCTGAGGTAATCTTATGGCAAGCAGGAATATATTCACAATAATAGACAATTGGGCACGCTCACGCTCCATATGGCTTCTTATGTACTGCACGGGATGCGGTGCAGTAGAGCTGCCCCCGACAATGACATCACGGTTTGACATGGAGCGTTTCGGCATTGCACCTGCAGGTACGCCCCGTCAGGCGGATGTGCTGCTCATTACAGGCTATCTCTCCATAAAATCACTGAAACGCGTCATAAGGGCTTATGAACAGATGCAGGCGCCCAAATATGTCATAGGACTGGGTGCATGCACAATAAACGGCGGTATGTACTGGGATTCGTATAATACAATAAAGATGCTTGACCTCTATATTCCTGTTGATGTCTGGATAGCAGGATGCATGCCCAGACCGGAGTCCGTTATAGCAGGGCTCAATAAATTATCCGATATGATAGCCAATGACAAGTGCAATGGATGGGAACAGTACACGGAAAATATCAAATGGTACAGGGCAAATCAGAAGAAGGTCATTAAGAAATGGGATTTGCCTGATTACAGTTATTGAGGTAAAATATGAATGATAATATACTGGATTATCTCTCTGACAGTATTGCCGGTAAATTCGCAGGAGACAATTATACTGTTAAAGGAGATATACTCTCATTTTCAATAAACAATTCCGAGGTATTCAATGTAATAGATTATCTCTATAATAATGAAGGGTACAGGCATCTCAGTATGATGTCATATTCCGACTGGCCTGAGAAGAAGATAATAAAACTCTACTATATAGTATATTCATACACTGATCAGAAGACAGTGATAATCAACACTGCACTCAATAGGGAGAAACCGGAAATTGTCACAATAAAGGATATATTTGAACAGGCAGAGACATATGAGGTGGAATTCAATGAAATGATGGGCATTGTATTTAACGGCAACAGCAGAATGGGTGAGGAATTCATTCTGGAGGGATGGCAGGGCCCACCGCCAATGCGTCGTGACTTTGATACTGCCCAATACGCTGATGAGGAATTCATGTACAGGCCGGGACGCGAGGACGGAGTTGACGTAAGGGAGCATATAAGAGAGATAACAGGTGAAACCGGGGGTTTTGATGACTAATGATGTGAAGATATACTTCGGACCACAGCACCCCGGCATTACAGGCAATATGATGATGGAATTCAATCTCAATGGCGAGACAATAACATATGCCAAGACACATATAGGATATCTCCACAGGGGTTTTGAAAAACTTATGGAGAGACGGTCATATCTGCAGAATTTCACTATTGTATGCAGGATATGCGTGCCGGAGCCTGATATCAATGAGGAGGCATATTCACTTGCTGTTGAATCCCTCGGTGATTATGAAGTGCCTGAAAGGGCACAGTATATCAGGGTCATTGTCCTTGAACTGGCCCGCCTTATGTCATATATCATGTGGTCAGGCGGTCAGGCAGGTTCAATGGGACTATACACCATGCCCCAGTGGGCATTTGCAGACAGGGACTATCTTATTGACCTGATGGAGATGCTGACAGGCGCCAGGATATACCATATGTATATATGGCCCGGCGGTGTAAGGAGGGATCTGCCTGCAGGATGGACGGATAAACTGCTTGAGACACTGACCTATATTGAAAAACGCCTCCTTGATTATGACAGGCTCTTCTTCAATAATGCACTCTTCATAAAGAGGGCGCGCGGCACAGGTATTGTCAGTGATAAACATGCAAGAGAGAGGGGCATTGTAGGACCGATTCTGAGAGGATGCGGTATCAAGGAGGATGTGAGGGTCAACAATCCCTATGAGGTATATAATAAATTGGATATGAATATTATTACTGAAGAGGGCGGTGATGTGTATTCCAGAGCAATGGTGAGAAGAAGGGAGATGGACCAGTCAATCAGGATTATAAGACAGGCAGTAAAGGATATGCCTTCAGGGGCATTCTACAAGAGGCCATTTGAGAATCCGTTCAAATTCAGGGTCAAAGAGGGTATTACATATAGAAAGGTTGAATCAGCAAGGGGAGAGTACGGATATTTCATGGAGTCGGACGGTTCCGAGAAACCCAGAAGGGTTCATGTGAGAGGTCCGGGTTATGTGCATGCATTCACTGTACTGGAGAAGATGCTGATTGGCCAAAAATTATCCGATGTTCCCGTCATTATGACAAGTATGGGTATATGCCCGCCGGAAATAGAGAGGTAGATATTTATGGGTTTTAAGGAGATAATCAATCCGCTGCTGCAGATCAAATTCATATTAAGGGAAAAGAATACAATAAAGGTGCCGTATGAAGAGAAGAAACCTGGTGAAAGATACAGGGGTGCTCATTTCAATGATATCAATAAATGCATCGGATGCGGGAATTGCTCAGCAATATGCATGAATGAGGCAATAGACATGATTGTTGTTGACACCAGTGAAATAGACGGTAAGGAACAGGATTCGGGTCTCAGGCCGCGTGTTGATTACGGACGGTGCTGCTACTGCGGATTATGTGTTGATGTATGTCCCGCGGGTTCACTGCAGTTCTCAAGTGAATATATACAGATTGAGGAGACACCTGATAAATTCACATACATACCCGGAATTGACAGGAAGCATCTCTCAGAGAGCATATCATATACAAAGGACATGGCTGTATCACTTCAGAACAGAGAGAGGGTTGAGATGCCCCGTCTTGATCCTGATGTAAGTATAAAATCATTTGCAGAGGAAGTGCTCGGATATTCCCGGGAAGAGGCGGGGAAAGAGGCGCAGAGATGCATGGAATGCGGTATTTGTGTTGTCGGATGTCCTGCCCGCATGCATATCCCCGAGTATATAGATGATATTGAAAATAATGACATTGCCGGCACTATCCGCCTTATGCTGGACAATAACCCCCTTGCCGAAATATGCGGCAAGGTCTGTACGAGACATTGCGAGGATCTCTGTGTTGCTTCATCTGACGGTACACCTGTAGCCATACGCTGGCTGAAGAGATATGCTGCTGAACAGATTGAAGAGTACCGCGGCACTCTGGATATGAAACCCGGTCAGTCCCGCAGCGGTTCAGTGGGCATAATAGGAGGCGGACCTGCAGGCATTACTGCAGCATACTATCTCTCCATGAGGGGCTTTGACACAGTACTATATGAAAAACATGACCGTATAGGCGGAATGACATATCTCGGCATACCGAGATACAGATTGCCCCTTGATTCACTTGAA
>JAXHVG010000241.1:0-6303 GCA_034189245.1 Caldifarciminota bacterium | reverse complement strand
AATGATACAGCAGAATGTCAATGCAACAAGAATGGAGCTTCTTAATCAGAAGAAGCGCCTTAAACTGGCAAAGAGGGGTCACAAACTCCTCAAGGACAAGCAGGATGAATTGATGAGGCAGATGATGCTCCTCATAGATGAGGTCAGGGAGCTGAGGGTAAGCATTGAAGAGGAGTTTCAGTCCATACTCTCGGGATTTGTGCTTGCAAAGGCGGAGATGGAGAATTATGAAATAGAAGAGGCGCTGGCAATGCCGCAGAAGAAAGTGACACTGGATGTTGACGAGAAGAATCTCATGTCTGTCAAGGTGCCCAGATTCACAAAGAATGTCAAGGGGAAGATCATATCCTACGGATACATGAATACAACAGGGGAAATGGACATTGCACTGATTGAATTTGATAAATTCCTTGAATCTCTCTTTGAGCTGGCTGAAAAGGAAAAGACAGTGCAGCTTCTTGCCGATGAGATAGACAAGACAAGGAGAAGGGTCAATGCACTGGAATACAAATTGATACCCAATCTTGAGGATACAATAAAGTATATCACAATGAAACTGCAGGAAATGGAAAGAGCGACACTGACGCGCCTTATGAAGGTAAAGGATATAGTAAGGGAGCATTAATGGAATTCCTGATATTTGCCTCTACAATACTGCTTGTAAAATCACTGAAGAACAATGAGGGCGAATTGTTCAATGTGCCCCGTTATCTTAACATACCACTGGGCACAGTAATGTTCTTCATGTTCATACGCTTCTTTATAGGCGGCTTCCCCACACTGCTCCACTCAATAGTGTCAATTATAATTGCATTTATCTTTCTTGCTGACATAATCAAGATGCTGGCTGCAGGAAAAAAAGATACAGTAGAAACAGCTGACAGGATAATAAAGGGATTCTCACTCCCCATTGCCGCCATAGGTATTATCCTGGGTTTTATCGGTCTCTTTATAAAATACTAAAACGGAGGAATCATGAAAAGAATCACAATAACTGCAATAATAATACTCACTGTTTTTCTAGCAGGATGCGAGGCAAGTTCTGATGCTGAGAGGACTGCACTGGGAAAGAAGAATGATAAAGAGATGGTAAGAGAAGAGGGGTTCCAGCCTCCGGCAGACGGAAGGATATCAAAGCCTCAGGCTGATAAATACATTGCTGTTGCCAAGCGCCTCAATCAGGCAATAGAAGAACAGATTGTCATAATGCAGGAATTCTACAATGAGTATAATATTGAAGGCAAAGAGGAAATAGAGTCACTGGAGAATAATGAAGAGGCAATGGCGCGCTGGGATGAGATACTGAAGGAATGGGAAGCAAAAGAGGCAAAAATATACAAAGAGGAAGGCCTCTCATCAGATGAATTTGACTGGATTGCCTCTGCTCTTATTGATGACAAGAACAAGGCAGTAAGACTCATTGTACAGCAGGAGCTTTCTCCTGAAAGCGAGTAAATGAATTCCTTTTTCAAAAGGGGTTATTATGAAATATTATGTGTTGATAATACTGTCTGTTGTACTGTTCTTAACAGGCTGTACATTATCGGGAAGGAGTCCGTCCAATATAGGCGACTGGTTTCCCTCATTCAGTGAAGGAGACACTGTTTCGTATTTTGTCAGTGATTCAATGTTCATACACTGGGAAACAGATACATTGACACTGGAGAATGAAGACATAGACACATATTCAGCATATGAAGAGATTGTTTCGGTGGATGAGAGCAGCTCAATGATTACAGTGAAGATAAATTATTGGGATGACAATGATTCTCTTGCCGGTTATTATTATATATGCGATAAAGAAAATCACAGAATATGTCTGAGTTATGACAGTGTGCCCGGCACCGGGGATATTGTACTCCTGACAGTACCCGTTGATTCAGGAACAGGATGGAGTTCAGACGGATATTCAGGAGAGTCCTACACCTTCTCCATAACTCAAAATCCATCAAAGAAACGCGTATATAATAATGACTATTACAATGTACTCTCTGTTGAAAGCAATGAATTGCTTCATGGCAAGCTCTACGAGATATTCTGGTGGTCATATGAGCACGGGCTTGTTAAAAGAATCATTACATCCAGGTCAGTTGAGGACATAGGCACCTCCGGATATGTTGAGAGAATAAGAACACTCAAGTATTCGCGTTCAAGCAGGGATTAACAGATAAAGTATTCCCTGTATGTGTCCTCCGGTGCATTTCTTCAGTAAATGCTGCATTAATAATCAAAAACACAGTATATCAAAGGGGTGATTAAAACCATGAGTGACTATAAGGTTAAAGGCAGTTCAATCAGTTCAAAATTTGATTATATTGAGGAGAATTACTCAGCAGAGGTCCTGGAAGAATTCAAGAACGTCATTGAGAACATGATTGATTTCCCTGTTCTGGATTCCCAATGGTATGATTTTGATGTGTATGACAAGATAAACAGAACCATAGCACGCATCTATTTTGACAATGACATGGAGAAGCTGCGGGATGTGGGTAAACACTCCGCAGAAAGGGTTCTTTCAGGTGTATACAGCGCATATGTGAGAAATCATGACTTTATTGCTTTTCTGAAGAGAATATCAATGCTTCATTCACGCTTCTACAATAAGGGTGAAATGGATGTTGATTTTAGTAGAGATAATAAGTCATGTACAATAGTCCTTCACTCAGCCCCCCGTTATCCCCGGTCGGATAATTATATTGCAGCGGGTTTCTATGTGGGAGCAGCAGAGTTCTGCGGACTTAAGAATGTCGCATATTCCATTACTGAAGAGAAGGATAGTGTAAGATTTGAGCTGAAATGGGAAGAGTAGTCTCTATTTGATGAACTGACCTGATGAATACTCAAAATTGATGAAGAATGTCCTTTCAGAATTGTAGTAATAATTCACATAGTCATCCCGGGAAAGAATATTCCTCACACCTGTCTTCAGTGCAATGGGTGCGTGAAACACAATATATGCAGAGAGGATGTTTGTAATAGCCTTGTGTACATATTGAATCTCATGGACAATGCCGCCGCTGATACTGTTTCTGTCATGTCTCAGGTGAATATCACCATAATTCCAATTACCGGAATCTGTTTTCACTGCACTGACCGATGCTTCAAGGAGTGTCCGGTCAATACGCATGAAATATCCTGCTGAGACCTTATAGTGTATGTCACTGTAATGTATGTCTCTGTAATTGTCCGGTTCATCAGCCAGACAGGACATGATGTCAAGGGAAAAGGAATGAACCTGCAATATTGTATTAAGGGAGTATGCAAAACTCTCTCTATAATGATCCGCACTGTCCATTAGAGGCGAGAATAGACCCGTATAATAATCAAGGGGTCTTGAATGCCTGAAACCACTCCTGACAGTCAGGGAATAATCCTCATTACCCCCCCGGTAGGAGACAGCAGGATACATGAGATTACTGTAAAACTCCAGTCCTGCCTGCAAGTCATTGTATCCTACAGCAATGCCGCCGTGTTCAGCTATTCGGGATGAATACAGTTTCACTGAGTACTCATTGGGACTGAATGTCATTGAAAAACGCTGAAAGATATCATTATGGAGCTTATTGTCACTATAGAATGATACAATCGGACTGTAGGTAATGTCAAAATTATTGAAATGAAGGCGTGCAAATGGCGAGAGTGGTATGGATGAATACCTTATTCCTTCATTGTTCCTGTACAGTGCATGTGTCCCTATGCCTGCAGTAATATTGTCAGTAATGGACTTGCTGCTGCGAAGAATGAGACTGGAAACCGTGCGGTCATTGACACTATGTATAAATGACTTGATACAAAAATCACTTCTTATAATATCACTGTAGAAAACAGACGAATTGTTGGAAGCAATACCTGCTTCAATGAAGGTATAGGAGGGATTACTGATAGTATAGGGCTCGGGGAGTTCTCTGACCTCAGGTATGTAGATATCGTAATGTCCGGCAGATATGATTATGGCCAGTATTAGTCCAATAGGGATGAAACAGCACTTTCGCACGGATCTATAACCCCCTTCTCCGTAATAATACCCGTAATGAGTTCAGCTGGTGTGATGTCAAATGCAGGATTGTACACATTGTCTGATACAGAAACGCAAATACCATTGATATTCCTTATCTCATCACCATCCCTCTGCTCAATATCAATGCTCTCCCCGGAAGATATCTTCCTGTCTATTGTGGATGTGGGTGCTGCAATAAAGAACGGAATATTGAAGTGACGAGCCAGAACAGCACTCTCCATTGTGCCGATCTTATTGGCAGTATCACCATTCAATGCAATACGGTCTGCACCTGTGATTACTGCATCTATTCTGCCCCTGCTCATTAAAGTGCCCCTCATACTGTCTGTAATAAGTGTGTGAGGCACACCCTGTTTCATTAATTCATAGACAGTGAGCCGGCTGCCCTGAAGAAGGGGCCGCGTTTCAGGCACATAGACATGAATATCTTTATTTGTATTATATAATTCATACAATATACCCAGTGCAGTGCCAATACCCGGTGTGGCGAGCATGCCTGTATTGCAGTGTGTCAGTATATTTTTGTACTTACTAAGTGCTACAATACCATGCTGAGCTATTCTATCTGATGTTTCTATCTCAAAGTCCTTTATTGCCTCTGCCCTCATAAAGAGTTTATGCCGCATTGAAGCAGTATCACCGTTCGTACTATTGAGCGTAATAAGCATATCATTGAGATTGTTGAATAGATTGACTGCAGTGGGTCTGCTCTTCTTGAGATAATCTATATTGGAAACAACATTCTTTCTGAAAGAGTCAGGGTCACTCATCCTTGCGTCCATGAAACAGCCGTATGCAGCAGTAACACCTATGGCAGGAGCACCCCTCACCCTGAGACTTCTTATTGCCTCATAGAAGGAATCAACAGAAACAAGGCGTATGTATTTCTCCTCTCCGGGCAGTTTTGTCTGGTCAATGATCTCCGCGTAATCTTCTGTGAAATTAAAGAAGGGATTATTCATTACCCCTGTCCTTGGGCGCCCTGTAATATACACCGCGCTCCCCTGTTTCAATGACCAGACGTTTCTCAGCGAGAAGAATGTCCAGATACTTGCCTATTTCCATGGATTTGAGTCCCAGTATCTCCTCCATATCCTTCATTGTTGCAGGCCTCCTCTCTGTGAGTTTGACTATTGCTTCCTCTGCATCCTCCCTGTAGCTGTCTATCTCCTTCCTGCTCTTGTATTTGGATATGATCTCCGTACTCTCATAATCCAGTGCTTTTTTGACCCTTTCAAGCGTTTTCTTGGATGCTTTCGCCAGCCCCGCCTCAGTGCCGGGCCTGTCCATTGTATTGAGCTGTACCCTGTCGGGTTTTATCCTCTGTACAGCTCTTTTAAGTGCAGCAATTTCGTCAGCTGAATCATTATACCCCTCAAGAATGAATATCTCCAGCCATATCTTACCGTCAAACATCAGTGAGAATGACTCAAGCCCCTCTATGACTTTCTTTACATCAATGCCTTCTACCGGCCTGTTTATTTGCTCAAATGTCTCCTGCACTGCACTGTCCAGTGAGGGGAGCACAATGTCTGTCTTTAGTAGTGCCTGCCTTACTTCCGGAATATTTATAGTAGTGGAATTGGTGAGCATTGCTGTCTTGAGCCCCTGATAATTATCCTTGATAAAATCAGTGATTTCTCCAATACCTGTATGCAGTGTCGGTTCCCCTGCACCGGAGAATGTGGCAAAATCAGGCAATGGATGATGCGTGAGATAATGATTCAGTTCCTTTAAAACTTGTTCAGTAGGCACAAACTCCTGCCTGTCCATTGTCTTATTGGTCGTCTTGCCGCATTCACAGTACAGACAGTCAAATGAGCATGTCTTATGAGGAATAAGGTCAATCCCCAGTGATATGCCCAGACGCCGCGACGGCACAGGCCCGAAAATGTATTTATAATTCATGATATAATTTTATCATAATTCCCCCATTTATTCAAGCGGTAGGAGCGGTTCGCGAACCGCCCATCTCTCTTTATTTTCCCACCAAGCCCCAGGGACAGCCCTTTACATTCTTCACGTTTTACAAAACATTGGGTTCTTCTTCAAAAGAGTTGGTAAATATAAATACAAAATAAATGAATTGAAGACTGTCAAGTTGCGGAAGTTGTAAAATCATAGCAATAGATCGTAAAATTGCCGAAAACACAATCTAAACCCCGTCATTTGTGCAATTACATGACTTATGTCCAAATCCCGGGGACGGTCCTTGATATTTGTGCAAATTGACAAAAATAAATTTTTGTAAACAAATTAATAGCAAGACTTGGAACAAACATTAA
>JAXHVG010000240.1:0-3990 GCA_034189245.1 Caldifarciminota bacterium | reverse complement strand
TGAGAAATGCAATGGATTTAACAGGCAGTTTATGGAAATTGAACAGTGTTTCACTGCCTGTCCATCTGATTGCCCGGAATAGTGAGGGGCCTGCATTGAGAAACCTAAGTGAAAGTATGGCTGCAGAAAAGGCGATTACTGATACAAGAGCAAAATACCTGTCTGCTCTCTGTTTCCTGCCTGACCAGAGATCAATCAACACAATAATGAGGAAAAACCCGTAGAAATATGACAGCATAAAACCTGCAATGCCGAGAAGGATTGATATATACTGCAGAAAACTATTCCTGTATCTCAAATAGATAAATAATGCCCAGAAGAACAATACGAATCCCGGCATATCAATCATGAAATTATTTGCATTGAGTATTATAAGGGGTGATGTCATTGCCAGTACTGTCATTGACAGGGCATGTCTCCCGAATCTTGCAAATAAGGAACTGAGCGGGAATATCAGTGATGCAAAGAGCAGGTAGTTGAATATATGAATATTCCTGTCACTTTTAAGGAAATGCCTTAAAATAAAGTAGTAGTAGGATGCAAAGAGTGAATGCGTGCCTTGACGCGCAGTGACCCTTTTGCCGAGAAAACTCAATTCCCTCTCCATTATGTTTTCTTCTGTGCCGGCAATCATTTCAGCACCCTTATTGAACAGATGTCCGTCATAATTTATTTTTCTGCTTGAGAAAGGCAGTAAAATAATTATAATTAATATAAATAAGCTAATTTTATATTTCATAAGTATATTATATATATAATTAAACAACAGTCAATGTTAAGGAGTAATTATGGAAAAGAACAATCTGAAAATTGAGATCAATAAGGAAACTGCTGAAGGCAAATATGCCAATATTGTGCTGACAGCTCATTCGCACTCTGAATTCATAATAGATTTTGCCAAGATACTCCCCGGACTCAAGGAGGCAAATGTTCATTCTCGCATTATCATGACTCCCTCACATGCAAAACGGTTTATGAAATCACTGGAGAATACAATAAAACAGTATGAGAATGAACACGGTGAAATAAAGATATCAGACAAGGATAAACCCAATATCGGATTCAAAAAGTAATCATCACAGTGTATAGCATAATGAGTACTGCTGCAAAGAGACCTATCCTGTACTGTCTCTCAAATATTATGCCCAGATACAACACTGTGAGCAGTGCGAATACAGCATTTGTCTCAATCCTGAAGAAGAGTGGTATATTGGATGACAGATTGACAATATTAGCCATTATGGAGTACAGTCCCTCAACTGCATAGTGCAGGAGTGAGAAAATCGGTATCATTGAAACAACACCCAGTACAATAGTGAGGGTGAAAGGAATAATGAGAATGAGGGTGACAAGCGGGGAGAGCAGTGAGAAATATCCGAAATGATGGGATACAACAGGAAAGGTGAATATCAGTATAACAGCTGAGAGCAAAAACATTCCTGCAGGCCCTCTCTGTATCCACCCTGCATCAATATATTTCAATATGGCATATACTGCAATGAATGATAATTGAAAACCTGCATCACCTATATAGTCCGGGTTGATAAAAAGCAGTATCATTGCTGCAATGAAGAATACAGAGTATTTGTCAAACCGCCTCTTTATCATAAACCCTGTGTTTGCAAATACAATAAACATCACTGCCCTTATAACAGGCGGATTGCCGTATGTGAGAAAGGCGTAGAATATCATAATAAGACATCCTGCAATGATCTTTATGTATCTGCTCACAGGTATGGGGAATAGGAATAACAGTACAATTGAGTAGATTATGCCTGTATGAAGACCGCTTATTGCAAGGAAATGCAGAATGCCGCTGTGCCTGAATGACTCCTTGAGCATCCTGTCCAGGTCCCTCTTGTATCCCAATAGTATGGAATTGACAAATCCCGCTGTTTCAGCCCTGTAGAGAGACCTGTTCCTATTCACCAGATTCATTCTGATTCTCTCAATGCCGCTGCCCGGACTGACACATTTCAGCTTGACAATACGGGCTTTGTGAAGAACATTGTGGCTTATGAGATACTCATTGAATCCATCTGATGAAACAATAGGATTTACTGAAAATACCCCGTCTATACGGTCTCCCTCAAAGAATGTCTTGTCGGAATTCAGGTAGAAATCCATACTATTATACCGGATGATATAGCCATAGCTGAAACTCTTTCTCACAACAGGGTTCATTGAATAATATCCCTCATTCATCTGTGGCCCGTGGGGTATTGAACCGAGGATTATGCCTGCTGAAAATATAATGACAAGTGAAGCGGAAAAGACCCTCCTGCGCGTAAAGAAACAGGCAAAGAGGAGAATTACCAAAATAATAGGAGCATTGTTGAAATTACTGCATAAAATACCTGATACAAAAGACAGAAAGAAATATGTAAAAGGATTAATCATCCTTCTCTAATAAAGAAATCCCCTCAATTCGGATGCAAGCCTCTTGATCTCATATCTGGCAAGACCGGCATTCTTCTTTTCTCCCGACAATGCATAGTAGATATAAAAATCCTCTCCTATGAAACCGACTACGATTATCATTTTCTCTGTAACGAGGATTATCTCGTATATCTCCCCTGCACCAATATCCTTTGAAATATTCTCAGCTGTTGTTGAAAGTGTGGCGAGCTGTGCATCTGCCAGTGTGAGGTCAGCGTCACTGTCCCTTGTATGGGTTGCAAGAGCAATGCCGTCTGTTCCTACAAGTGATACTGCTTCACATCCGTCAATCTTCTGCGCGGATTCCCTCAATAATTTATCAATATCCATTACCCTCTCCTTAGTATAATGTCAAGCAGGCTCTTCTTCTTGGGATCATACTTCATCTTCACCCCGGCAGCCCTCCTGTTCTTTGGGCTTATCTTGAGGGATTTCTTCAGCATATCCCTTGCCTTGCTCTTTTCATTCTTCTCATAGTATCCCTGTGCCATATTGATGAGTATATCAGCATCATTGAACATTGTCTCTGTTACAGCCTGATCAAGGAGGTTCATTCCCTTATTCTTATCACTGCCTGTCATTACAAGTGAAAGCCCGTAAAAGGATTTCACCTCAGGTGTCGGCTGCTTGTCTGCATACTCATAATAATCCATTATCTTCTCAAGGTATTCAAGTGCCTGGGAATATCTCTCTTCCTTTATCTTTCTCTTTATCTTGCGGAATAATTTCTGATATTTTTCCTCTCTCTTCTTCTCCTCTACATTAACGCCCTGCTTGAACTCCTTCAGCTTTTCATCATATTCAGCCCTCTTCTCTTCATTGGAAAGCACTGCATATGCCTCGGATATATCGGCAAAAACATCATTGTCCTTCTCCTCTTCAGTGAGCTTGTCGGGATGATACTTCTTTGCAAGGAGTATATAGGACTTTTTTATCTGCGCCTTTGTGGCATCCTCGGAAACACCGAGTATCTTGTAGTAATTTTTCATAGATTGATATTATATAATACCCTTTATACTTGTCAAGAGAATCCTTATTCTGAATTTAAAAAGAACTCAAAGAGCTATATTCACTCATAGAAGAGGAGCAAAGCGACGCGGCAATCCCTAATCAGCCATCAGCTGCCAGCCCCCGCCACGGTCATTGCGAATACAGTGAAGCAATCTCCTTATCTGCCCGTACTCTTTTCCGGGCGGTTCGCGAACCGCCCCTACAATCAATCCATGAAACCTGCAACTTGAAACTTGAAACTTGAAACTGTCTTTAGGACTCTTGTCCTGCTACTCGTTCTATTCGTTCTACACGCTCTATGCGATCTCGTATTCACACGAATCACACGCTCTTATTGTTGAACCCCTACAATCTTTACGCATGACGCATCACGCATTACGCATCACGATTAGACCGGCAATGCACATTTCTTGTAACTTGAAACTTGGAACTTGAAACTGTCTTTTAACCAGCCACCAGTAACCGGAGTGTCATCCCGAGTTCTGCTTACTTGCTACACATTCGCGAAGGGATCTCTGTGGCTGGCTCATCACATTATCG
>JAXHVG010000024.1:0-11339 GCA_034189245.1 Caldifarciminota bacterium | reverse complement strand
ATGAGATCCACAAATGGCACTGAAGCCACCACACCTCTGAAAAGCTCCGGTCTCATATTGATAACTGCACCCATAAGGAGTCCGCCTGCACTGCCTCCCCTGATAACAAGATTGCGGGTAGATGTGTAATTGCTGTCAATAATATATCCTGCAATATCAATAAAATCGTGGAATGTATTTTTCTTATTGAGCAATTTACCTTTTTCATACCAGTATCTCCCCTTTTCACCGCCGCCTCTTATATGAGCAGTCCCTATGATTATACCCCTGTTCACAAGAGAAAGACGCAATGAGGAAAAGTACGGGTCGCTTGCTGAACCGTATGCACCATATCCGTCAAGGACAAAGGGGTTATTTCCTCTAAGATCAATATCCTTCAGGTACATTATTGTAAGCGGAACAATCTCACCATCACGCACTGTGACATCAATCCTCTTTGTCTCATACAATTCAGGGTCATATCCTCTGACCTCCTGCTGTTTAATCATTTTCTTTTCTCTTGTCTCCATATTATAATCAAAGACAGTGAATGGTGTTTTGTAGGATGAATAGGAATACCGCAATGAATCGGACGGGAAATACCTGTTGTCTTCAAGCCACACTGAATATACATCATCGGGAAAGTCAATATAGTGTATCTCATCACTGCCGATGGTGAGTACCCGCAATGCGGGGAAACCGTTTCTCCTCTCAGAGATAACAAGATAATCACTGAACATCTCCAGGCTTATAAGTGTTGTATTGGGACTTTCAGGCACAAGGCAGGATGTATCCTGCGGAAACCCTATAGGTGCTGTATCAATCCTGTAATTGTAGGCATTCCTGTTTGACAGTATATAGAATGTCCCATTATTATGCTTGATATAATACTCAACACTGTCTCTTTTCGGATAGAGGAATGTAAATGAAGCAGCTGAACTGCCTTTCTCAACATAACCCATAATGGATGTTGTCTTACTGGCAGAACCGCAGAAAATATATTTATTGTCCTTTGATGATGAGAGCCACACCCAGAACCGCTCATTATTGTCAGTAAAAAGCACCTGGTCATCCCCCGGGTCTCTTCCCATTATATGCCTTTTGACAATATACGGCCTTCTTGCATTATTCTCAACAGTATAGTAGAACATACTGTCTGAGTCAGACCACTCAACAGAAGAGACTCTGTCTAGGCCTGTCTCTTCAATTCCATTGGCCTTAATATTCTTTATTATAAGATGATAGTTCTCATTTCCCAGTGTATCAATTGCATAGGCAATAAGGTTTTGGCTGGGGCTGACCTCAAACACACCAACAGAAAAATAGACCTTGCCCTCTGCCATTGTATTTTTATCCAGCAGTATTTCCTCCTTGCCGTCAGGATATTTTCTTCTGCAGTATATACTGTACTGTTTACCCTCCTGAGTTTTTGAATAATAGAGATAATCACCCATTCTATAGGGTACAGAGAGATCTGTCTGTTTAATCCGAGAGAGCATTTCATTATACAGAGTGTCTCTAAGTTCATCCAGATTTTCTGTCAGGGCTTTTGTGTAAGCATTCTCCTTTTCAATATAATTCATTGTTCTCTCATCTTTTGTCTCCATCCATTTATAATAATCAGTCAGAACAGTGTCATGGACTGCCCTTTCGGTTTTGATTCTTAAAGCCTCCGGTTCACTGTGAGGGGCGCTGTAACCCTCTGATTCTCTTTTGGCACATCCTGCAATTATTATCAGCAGAGAGAGTATAAACAGTATCCTTTTCATTTTTTTCTCCTTAATCACTTACAGAGACAATAATGTCTTCTGTTTCAACAGGTTCTTTATGAATAATTCTTTCTTTCCATGTTCCTCTGCTGAACCATATAAATGATGCAACAGCAATAACACTATTGGAGATGAACATTGCCCAGAATATACCATTATATCCCATATCCATTATCTTTGTAAAGAGATATGCAAATGGCAGACGGAAGAGCCACAACCTGGCCAGTTGTAATGCAAATACAGGCATTGTATGTCCCGAGCCCTGAAATGCTCCATTGAAGACAATCATGATTGAAAAGAATAAAACAGAGTAAGCTGTTATTCTAAACATCTGTGTTCCTATTCTGATAACTTCAGGATCATTAATGAAGAATTTGACAACATATCCCCCGAAGAAGAAGAGCAGTGTTGTTAATATAAAGAGGATTACTGAATTAATTGCGACACTTGTCCATACTGTTCTCTCAGCCCTCTTCACCTTGTCTGCACCAATGTTCTGTGCAACCATTATACTGTTGCCTCTTGCAAGTCCCATTGCAGGCATTACAAGCAGTGATATTATCCTGTTGCCTATACCGAATGCACCGACTGTTGCTGTCCCCAATGTATTCACAATACCCATAAGTATTGTAAAACCAAATGAAGTGCCTGTCTGCCCTATGGATATGGGCAGTCCTATTCTTAATATATTCTTTATTATCTGCCTGTCCGGCATCATTGTCTTCAGGGAAATTTTTACACCGTATCTACCGGAAAAGAGATGAATTGTTCCTATCATTGATGCTGTAAATTGTGAGAATACAGTAGCAATACCTGCTCCCGCCACACCCATTGCAGGGAATGGTCCCCATCCGAATATCAGCAGGGGATCCAGGATAATGTTGAGTATTACTGTGAATGCATTGAGTTTCATCGGGCTTATTGTATTGCCGTAACCCTGCAGTATTCCCTGAAATATAAAATAACCGAATACAAAAGGCATTCCGATAAATGTTATACGCATATACACCAATGTATCACTGTATGCTTCAGCAGGTGTCTGGAGCAGGCGCAGTATCAGCGGGGAGAACATGAATCCTATTGCTGCCAGTATTACTGCAATAATAAAAATCATACTGTAAGTATTGCCTGCTGCCCTATTGACCATTTTCTCATCTTTTGCACCCTTATACTGACCGACGAGTGTTGTGCCGCCCATTGCAAGACCGCCTGCAAGAGCTATTATTGTAAATACAACATTGAAAGTGATTGTAGGGGCAGCCAGAGCTGTCTTGCCCAATTTACCAAGCCAGAAGGCATCAGCCATATTATAAAAGGTCTGAAACATATTGGACAGAATAATAGGCAGAGAAAGTATGAGGAGAGTCTTCCAGATACTGCCCTCAGTAAGATTACGGTCCTTTGAAGAGAAGATATTATTCAATCTATTCATCAGCATGTCCTGAAACTGCAGTTTTCATTTTCTATGTCAATTTCAATTGTTGAATGAGCAATTGACTCATCACTCAGTATATTCCTTATACGGTCTTTCATCTGCGGGAATTCTTCTCTTGGAATATCACAGCCCACAGCTACATGCAGACTCAGAATATTCTCCCTGCCATTGAGAGACCAGACATGAATATCATGCACATCTTCAATGCCCTCCAGTGAAAGTATCCTCTTCTCTATTGCAATAATATCAATATCGGGGGGAATGCCCTGAAGAAAGAGTTTGATTGTCTTATAGAGTAATTTGCCTACATTAAAGAGTATTACCAGAGTATAAATAACAGAGAATACCGGATCAAGCACAGGTAGGTACCAAATAGCCATGACAATACTTATAATAAGTAAACTTGCCCATCCGAGCAAATCCTCAAGCAGATGAAGAACAAGCATCTGCTGATTGACAGTCCTGCCTCTCTTCATGAGCAGTACACCGATACCATTAAAGACAATACCCATTACTGCCAGCAGGATCATGCCCTGTGGATTTACATCAGGCGGATCAATGATTCTCGGCACAGCATGAACCAGGATGATAACAGAGCCGCTTATCAGAACAATGCCGTTTATCACAGCTGACAGGAGGGAGAATCTGCCGTAACCGTATGAAAAATGCTCATCCCTCTCCTTACCGGACAATCTCTCCATTATAAATGCAAGTCCTATTGACAGAGAATCGCCCAGATCATGCAATGCATCAGCAAGTACTGCTGTGGAATTTGTCCAGAGGCCGCCGGCAATTTCAATAAGTGTAAAGACAAAATTGAGTATGAATGCAATTCCTACATTCCTTATCTCTCCACTGTGATCATGGGAATGTGTCACTGATAGACCCCCTCTAATCTATATATCTTATTTTCATTCATACCAACAGCCCAGAGCACACTGCCGGATACTGCAATACCGTTCACTGCAAAATCCGGTTCAAACTGTTTCTCAATATTGTAATCAATGTCGCATCTGTATATATTATTGGAATCAGAGAGAAAGACAGTACTGCCTGCTGCGGCAATGCCAGTTAGTATAATTGAGCAATCCGATTCAGCAGTCATCTCAATCATTCCATTGCGTATCTCCCATGATGATACTGTACCGTACCTGCTTCCCATAAGCAGGACATATCCTGAATACTCCATGCAGGAAGGTTCAATACCCGAATCGTCTATTCCATATATATTCTCTTCATCCATAATCCTGTAATTATACTTATCAAATACAGTCACACCATTATCCCTGCCTGCAGCAGCTGTTAATTGATAATCACCTGTTGATGCAGTAAATGATTTATCCCAATCCGGCTCATTGTCCTTCAGCGGTATTTCACACCATATCCCGGGCCCTGTAAGGCACAGATTGCCCGTACTTCCGTCTATTGCCATATCAGTGAAACTGTCAAGCGGCAGGTCATTGCTGTAACCGGGTATGTCATATGATGTGATCTCCAGTGAATACACTGATATTGAAATAATTATAAGCACCAGCAAAATTATTTTATTCATAATTACCCCGCAAAGAAATATGCCAATATCCCTGCAATAATAAGTGAGGGCAGCATATTGATTATTTTGAGTTTCTTTATTTCCAGTATTTCTATACCGAGACCAAGGAGCATCAGCCCGCCTGCACCTGATATCTGACTGACAGTATCACCGGTGATCAGACCGGTGAGTGAACCTGCAAATAAGGTGAGAAGCCCCTGATATATCAGCAGCGGGATTGCAGAGAGCATTACACCAATGCCCATTGAAGCAGCAAGTATTACTGAGGTAAATCCGTCCATTATGGATTTTGTCAGCAGGATATTGGGGAAATTGCCTGTGCCCTCCTCAAATGCACCCAGAACAGTGAGTGAACCCATGCAGAAAATGAGGAACGCAGTTACAAGGCCCTCTGTGAAATGCCTGTTCTTTGATCTGATAATACTTTTAAGCGCATTGCCCAGTTGATTGATTGCAACATCCAGTTTTGTCACCACTCCGATTATTGTGCCTGTTACTGCAGACAATACCAGTATCATGATATTGGGTGTATCAAGTGTCATTTTCACACCGAGGAAAATTGTAAACAGACCTATTGGTATAAAAACTGCCTTTGTTATTTTCTCCGGCAATCTTCTGTTCAATAGCAGTCCTATGATTGACCCGGCTATTACAGCTCCGGCATTTATTAATGTTCCTGTCATATATTTAATATATCCTTTATGATTTAAAGTGCAACACTATTTAATAGATCAAAATCAATACCTTTCATAAGCTTTATTATAATAGGGTTTATAAATAGAGGATTAGGTTCTTCTCCAAAAGAGTTGGTAAATAGAGAAACAAATTAAATGAATTGAAGACTGTCAAGTTGCGGAAATTGTAAAATTATAGCAATAGATCGCAAAATTGCCGAAACACAATCTAACCCCGGTTATTTATGCAATTACATAACTCTCTGTCCAATTCCCGGGGACGGTCATTGAAATTTGAGCAAATTGACAAAAATATAAATTTATAAGTGCATAAATAAGAGGACTTGGAATGAACATCAGTGTAAGTTAATAAATAGCAGAACTAAAATTGCATGAAATGCAAGGGTCGTCCCCGGGATTTGGAGGTTGTTTTGACAAAATAAAGGTAAAAGGACAGATGTTGAAAATAGATATACATGTATATTGTTCAGAAATTGTGATAATCCGGAAGAGTAAAAGCAACTATCCAAGACCTTGAAATATGATATCCATAATACAGTATATTCTGAAAGAACCTCTGTAATAAATATTTGAATCATTGTTAACCCCTTGTCCGCGCCAGTACAACAAGAAGGCACGAGCAACAAATAAAATATTCATAAATGGGTTGAATGATAGGACAAATAAGCGTTTCAAGGTAAATCAATCAACTTTTTTGGATAAGAATAGAGGATTATGACATATTGTTACAATTGCAATGATATGTCACCATATGAAATGTTCTTTTTCAAAATACTGCACTATTGACTGATATGATTTACTGTTTTCACCATCTTCCAAATGTTTCATGAGCTGCCGTGCCTCCTCGTATCTGTTGAGCAGATAATATCCCTTTATGATTTTAATCCTGCTTTTTACATCCATGCTGTCTATGAAATCAATACCGCCATTTTTTTCAATAATTCTAATAATATCACTCAGAACTGAGATTTCATCACTATCCGGTTTACTGAGGAAATACCTGATCAATTTCAGTGCATGCTCTTTATTGCCTCTCTTAAAGTAATATGTAAACAGTGTATGCAATACATCTGTATCCGGCTTGGATATGAAGCTGTTCTCAAGATTATTAAGTGCTGTTAGTCTCTGATCATTGTCACCACTGATAAGAAGTTCCATATTTTCCTGATTATTTTCATCTATTGCACTGTGATAAGAATCGGGTCTTCTGAGATATTTGTCAATGGCTGTAACAGCAGGAATTCTTTTTATTATATATCCTGTCAGAGCACCTATTACAGGGCAAAACACCATATTAACAAGCATTCCGGCTGTAGGCAGGAACAGTATATCCCTGCGTAGCATGACTATACCTATGATTATGATCTGAACAACAAAATACAGCGGCAGTATGACAGCAGATGCAGGATAATCCAATACACCTTTAAGTGACTCGGAGGGTCCGAAAAAATACAATACCTTAATTTTCATTTTAAAATACACTGAATAGAAATACCCGGTAAAAAGAAGGAGAATACCCTGATTGAAGGGAAAAGGGTAATCATTATAATAAAGACCTGTCCGTGCAATTGTATACAAAACCAGGAAGAAGAACATATAGAGAAATACAAAAAAGACCCTGCCTGTGCGGTTTTCAATAAATGGAAGCAGAACAGCAGCAAGCCAAAGATTGAGGAGGAATTGAGGTATATACTGACTGCTGAATAATGACAACAGAATATTGAATGTATTGAATCCGTTACTTTGAGAAAGGAGATGTTTCATGCCGTGAATGCTCATGTACTTCTCTACCGGAAGATTTTCTATAAAGGAATGACTCATCCAATTTATGTATCTTACAGACGGATATCTGATAAACACAAATATAATTAGAAGGATAATTATTATTGAGAACAGAGGGATTCTTTCAACTGTATCTTTTATCCGGTACGGTATTAACATATATCCCCTTTTCTATTATTCTAATCAATACAGCAAAGTAGTCAATGCATCACAAGTCTTTTTTCACATCTGTCCTTTTTGTCAAAACTACCTGCCAAATCCCGGGGACGACCCTTGCAATTCATGCAATTTTAGTTCTGTTATTTATTAACTTACATTGATAATTATTTTATGTACTGTTATTTAAGCATTTACAAATTTCCATTTTGTCAATTTGCATGAATTGCAAGGGTCGTCCCCGGGATTAACAGTGTTTATAATATTTTATATCTGCATCTTTAACAACTCTATGGATATGAACCAGATTGACTAAAAAAGTTGGGGACGGTGGTTAATTTTGTTAATTTAAGTCTTATGATATTACTTAACTTGTGTAATTGATTGATTTACGAATCTTCTATGTTGCGCGATAATTACGTTTATCAAAAAGTTAAATTGACAAAATTAACCACCGTCCCTTGGATGTGGATTGAAGCAACCTTTGATATTATCTATGCTTCACGGGGAGTATTATGCTGGAATAATGATATATACGGCTTATTCAGAGATCTCGGCCTATTGCTGAATTAAGGAGGATTTATCTATGTGAGAGACACACATCCTGTACTGATGACTATTGATGAAAGAGATGAGTCAGTGAAAATATCAATGGATTACTTCCATCAGGATAAACCGGTAAAATGGGGTAACAATGTGGACTATTCATCTGACGGCACGAAGCTCTCATATCCGTCCCATGAATGGATATGGCCGGTTTCAGATATTATCAATGCTGCATCAAAGACAGGTCTGAGAGTAGATTTTTTCAATGAATTTGACTATACATTCTATAAAGCAGTTTCATTTATGAAAAGAAATAATAACGGATACTGGCAAATACCGGGATTTGAGAAGAAAATACCATTAATGTTTTCAATGAAAGCAATTAAATGAAAAGGGCGGCAGGCCGCCACTCTTAATTTCTCTGCTGATAATTGAATTTTACTGTGGCTTCATAGTTCTTCTCATCCTCCTGAATCTCCAGATCAGAAACATAGAGGAAAAATTCATTCAACTCAGATGTTACAATATAGTATGTGTGTGACTCTTTAACATATACATCCCACTCAATACTGTCAGGTTCAATTTCACTGTCTGACATACTCAGCGCATCGTCCAGTGATATCTCACCGAGGTCATGAATGAATGTGGCATTATCACCCCAGCTGTAGAGCTGGAGGGCAGGTGCCGGTTCTCCATCTTTGTACCATGGTTCGAGAATCAAGTCAGCATCACTGATATTATCACTCTGGGGGTCAATCTGCACGCCATTGTCCAGGTCATAGAATTTCTCAAATGTCAGTTCACCTGAGGGGATAAGGTTAAGTAATGAACATCCTGCAATAAACAGCAAGATTATTAAAGGTAAAGCGAATTTCTTCATGTATCCTCCTTTTTATTAATAATATCAATTAATATATTGCTGTCAAGTTTGGATATGACTCAACTGTTCAATCAGCTCCAGCCAATGTTTTCCCACATTAATACATTCCTCATACTCAAATGCATCACCCAGATTATTCCTCATTTTTTCATAATGACCGGATTCAATTGTGCTGATTATTCTCCGGCATATTTCATCAGGCATATATCTGTTGAATTTAAGTGCATTGACATTATCAATTGTATAATCATCCATACCATTGCCTTTCAATATCACAGGAACAATGCCGCATTTCATTGCCTCATAAACAACCCTTGAAAAACTCTCTGTTTTCCTGTTGAGCAGAATGATAAAACCCGCCTTGGAGTAAAGCTTGGACCTCTGTACATAGCCCTCATAATGAATACCTCTTCTGGTTTTTACAGGCGATTGCCCGGAGTATGCAACAGGTGCACCTGCCACTGTCAGTTCAAACTGACTGTCTGTCTTTCTTAATCTGTCAAACACCTCAATTACCCTGTCCAGTCCCTTCTGATAGGTGAGATCCCCGGCAAAGAGCAGCATGTATGGACTCTGTTCTCCTTCACTGCATTCTACAGGTTTAATAATATTGCTGATAACAATACCCTCACTGCCGGGATACTGTTTTCTCAGGAAATCTGATATGAAAACAGTTCTGTCTGCACCTGAATGGAGTATCTGTTTAATCATCCGTATAACAATATTCTCAGGCACATCCCTCTCAACAATAATCCAGTTTTTTGCTCTGCCTGTCAATTTCATGCCTGCTGCCATGATATGCGCCTTGAATGTATTGCTGATAATCAGATTGCGGCACTTAGATGTCATGCCGAGCATTAGTATTTTTATACCTGCAATTAATGCACGCGCACCCCTCTTGGATTGAGCAAAATATCTGCTGCCTCTGAGCAGTATGAATCCGGTTTCAGTATTGAGCTTCGTTCCGCTGGGGGCAATAATGGTAATCTCATGTTTTTTCTTAAGTTCACGGGCAAGACTCTCCAGTGACAGCTCTGCTCCGCCTCTGTGCATAGCAAGGTCAATAAATGTTATGTTCATGTAATCCCCATAATACTCCGGGCAATAAACTTGCCCGCACTCCTGCCTCTGCGGATACAGAACTGCTCCAGTGTCCTGCTGAGATCAGCTTTGGCTGATATTTCCAGTGCCTGCTCTATACTCCTTTCAATATTGCGGCCGTCCGCATAGAATAGTCCCCTGCCCTCAAATCCCATCACATTACCCCTGCCCATAAAGTCACATGCAACAGCAGGCCTATTAAGAGCAATAGATTCAATCAATGCGGATGAATAAAACCCCACTGTGATGCGGTGCTTCATTATATTTGCAGGTGCACTGTTTTTTGACCATGACAACATTCTTTCCCTGCCTGCTATATTTGTCAGAAAGTCCCTGTTATACTCATTACGCAGATATATGCTGTATTCTCTGCCGGATGATTTCAGGATATCAATAAGCTTTCTGTACGATAATTCCCTCTCATCCTCCTGACCCTCAAATTGCTGATCAATAATAAGCAATTCATCTGAAGGAATGATATTGGTCTCAACATCCGGGATATAGGGATTGCCTGCCACAATGATATTCTGAGGATTCACACCCCCGTCTGTCAGATAATGAGCGGCATGTTTTCCCCATGTGAATATCCTGTCACAGTAAAGGGGAAAGAATGATTCATTTGCAAACGGGATACTGTTGTCAGTGCAGGCAGGTGTCATGCCGTGCTGAATAACATAAACAGGAACTGAATGCTGACGCGCCTTCATTGCAATAATGCGTCTGAATTTAGTCCTATCCTGATCAAGTAATATGAATAGTGGTTTCCGTTCACAGAACAGTTTATCCAATACTGATGAGAATCTCTCAATATCAACAATATTTGAATTGATAAGTTCTCTGATATTGTGTTCTGCTCTTCTCTTGTCCTTCCCCTGATAAATATTCTTATACTTGAATGAGCGGGGGAATTTAAGGACTTTGGAAACAATATAGCCGATGCCCATCCCCGTTAGTCTCAGATCCATACCCTGAATACTGTTCTGTTCAAGTTCTTCAATAATACCGGCTGGGATATTGCCTGAATACAGATAATATTTTTCAGGCGGCAATTTTCCGCTGAACAGTATTGCCGGTCTGGGGATCTTGGAATTGAATCTGTAGTTCTCATCCGTCATTGTTCTGTAAATTGTCCACAATAATGAATATTGAAATATTTTAAGCTGACTGACGGGTTCAATTAAATCCTCTGTATACTCAATACTGCGTGCAGCTGCCTCTTTCTGTTTTTCCAGTATTTCCCTTGGACTATCCAAAATCAATCCCCTTTATAATAGACAGATATACAAGCGGTCCTATAAAATGAAGGGATAATGCATGCGTAAACAGTATAAGGAGAAGTGACAGAAGAAGCAGGCCGTCTTTTAATCCGAATTTGCTTCTCAATATACTTATCCCGGATAAAATTTATATGCCTGCAAGGAAGAGCAGCATCGGCATACCTGCT
>JAXHVG010000239.1:0-3536 GCA_034189245.1 Caldifarciminota bacterium | reverse complement strand
GAGAAGAGAAGAGCAGCAGAACTGATAAAGAACAGTAATGCTGATTTCATAAAGACCTCAACTGGATTTTCTTCAGGCGGAGTAGACATTGAGGATATCCGGATTTTCAAGTCCATTATAGGGGATGACAAATACATTAAGGCAAGCGGAGGCATAAGGACAAGAAAGAGAGCCATGGAGATGATAGAGACAGGCGCAATGCGCATAGGTGCTTCATCATCAGTTAGTATAATGGAGAATGACTGATGTATATACCGGATATAATCAAGAAGAAGAGAGACGGCGGCCAGCTCAGTGAAGAGGAGATAGAATATATAATAGGCCGATATGTCAGTGGTGAGCTTCCCGATTATCAGATGTCCGCATTATTGATGGCCTGTTTTATCAATGGCATTGAGACAGATGAGACATCCTATCTGACCAAATCAATGATGAACAGCGGTGACGCGTATCAATTTGATGATATTGAAGGCATAAAGGCGGATAAGCATTCAACAGGCGGTGTAGGGGACAAGGTGTCTATCCCGCTTGCACCCGTACTTGCAGAACTGGGTTTTTATGTGCCTATGGTCTCCGGCAGGGGACTGGGGCATACAGGAGGCACATTGGACAAACTGGAATCCATAGAGGGATTTGATGTTGAACTTGACAGTAATCAGTTCAGGGATATCCTCAAAAAGAACAGAGTGGTCATGGCAGGGCAGACCGATCAATTTGTGCCTGCTGATAAAAAACTCTATGCACTGAGGGATGTAACAGGAACAGTTGAGTCCATTCCCCTTATTACAGCCTCCATTATGAGCAAGAAACTCTCTGAAGGCATTGATTCGCTTGTGCTGGATGTGAAATGCGGCAATGGCGCATTCATGAAGGACTTCAATTCTGCCCGGGAACTTGCTGATAGTATGTTTGAAACAGGCAGACAGTTTTCAAAGAAGATGCTCTATATCATATCAGATATGTCCAGGGTTCTGGGCAATACTGCAGGCAATGGTATTGAGATTGATGAATCTGTCAAAATACTGAAAAATGAATTGAAGAATGATACATATACTATTGTGAAGAAACTTGCCTCAATGCTCCTTACTGCCAATAATCTTGCTCCTGACAATGACAAAGCAGGCAAAATGGTGGATAGTGTTATTGAAGACGGCAGAGCTTATGAGAGATTTGAACAGATGGTCAATCTGCAGGGCGGCAATGTAAAGAAACTGTCCCAGGGTGACCTTATCTATAACCGGTCCATTGCAGTCAAGGCAAAATGCAGCGGATATATAGATTCCATGGATACATATGCAATCGGTGTATCACTGATACATATGAATGCCGGCAGGAATAAGAAGGATGACCGCATTGACCATAAGACAGGTATAAGGGTCCTGAAGAAGACAGGAGATTTTGTGGAGAAGGATGATGATATCTTTATTATTCATTACAGAGACAATTATGAAGATACAATGAAGATACTTACAGATGCATTCACACTATCTAATGAAAAACCCCCGGAGATTCAATTGATAAAATCAGAGAGGACTCAATGATGAAAAAGACAATGCTTGCTGTAATGCTATATCTGTCAGTTATTCTCCTCTACAGTGATTTTATTGCACCCGGTGATCTGCAGCCCGGTATGACAGGATATTGCCTCACTGTTTTCAAAGGTGACAAACCCGACACATTCAATGTGAAGCTAATTGATATTATTGAGAACTATAATGGCGGCAGAACTGTTCTGCTCGTGGAATGCCTCGGGGAGAATGTAGAGGAAACGGGTATTGCACAGGGCATGAGCGGCAGTCCTGTATATTTTAACGGCAAACTTGCCGGTTCGCTCAGTTATACATGGTCCAATATGAAGAAACCCATAGGAGCAGTAACTCCCATAGATGATATGCTGAAACTGAAGACATTTGAGCAAGAGATGAATGGGGAGACATACAGGTTTAAGAGAATTGAGGCGCCCCTCATTATTGACGGTGTCAGTGCCGGTATTATTGAAAGTGTCAGGGATATGGATATCAATAATATGCTGGATAATGCTGAATCAGGCATTACCGGCAGCAGGCCCAAATCGGGGAATGTCCCTGAAACAGAACCGGGGCATGCTGTTGCCATCAAGCTCATTGACGGAGATATGCAGGTCTCGGCAATAGGTACATGCACTTATACTGAAGGCAATGATATATATATGCTCGGTCATGCTCTCTATACAAAGGGCCAGATCAATTATCCTGTTTCACCTGCATATATATATTCCGTGATACCCAAGAGTGATATGTCATTCAAACTCGGTATTGCATATGACAGCAATATTGCTGCAGGCATGCAGGACAGGAATACAGGTGTATATGCTCTGCGCAGCCGGGATGCAGACATGATACCTGTTTCAATCAATCTCGCAGGTGAAAACATAGAGATGGAATTTGTCCGGGATGAGGATGTTATAATGACAATGCTGCCTCTAATGTATATAGGAGCAATAGGACGGCGTATAAAATCAGGTGGGGCGCTCACAGCGGGTTATATAATGAAGATTGTGACTGAAAACTCCGGTATAACAGAGTACCGGAACACTGTTTCATCTGAAACAGCATTGATGGAAATATACACGGATCTCCAGTCCATTCTCTATGCTTATCTCAAGAATATATTCAAGGCGCCTCAGATTATCAGGATTGATATTGAATCAGACATATATGAGGATATAAGGAGACTCAGTGTAAGTGAGATTCTCACTGAGAAGAAATACTATTATCCCGGTGAGACAATAAACGGCAGTATAATATTCAATGAATTCAGGGGAGGAAGACACAGGGAGTCATTCACTCTTCCAATACCGCCCGGTCTGAGCAGTGATTCACTCAGAATCCTTGCAGTCAATGGAAGAAATGAGATGGTCTTTGAATTGAACAGGAATGAGGGAAGATACAATTTCACCAATCTTGAGACACTCATGTCAATAATTGATTCTCTCAATCCATCCAATGCTGTTATTATCAAACTCATTGAAATGAAGAAAGGGGCAGCAGACATGAACAGGGAATACAGCAATTTGCCGGGTACTGCTGTACGCAGTATGATCAATACAGGCAGCAGGGAGACAAATACGGATGTTGTCAGTGAGCAGACAATACTGACAAACGGGGTTATCACAGGAGAACAATCGGTTACTGTCAAATTGAGGAGGAAACATGATTAGACGGATTATCATACTGATAATGGTGATTACAGCTATAGGTCTATCTGCACTGGAGACAGGCAAGATCATAGATAGACCGCAGCTTAATATATCCGGGAATAATGCGGAAAATGGTGTTCTTATATCAGATAAAGCCATAATCCCCGGGTTTGATATTGAAAGACACGGTTTCAATGTATCAGAACCGGTTTTCTCCCTGACAGAGTTCAACAATAATCTCTATGCAGGCACAGGCAGCAAACCCTGTATAGTCAATACTGAGACAGGTGACACACTTGCCGCATTCTCTGAAGGCGAGACAGTATATCTCACTGAGGTGTATAAGAAGAGAATTATT
>JAXHVG010000238.1:0-4703 GCA_034189245.1 Caldifarciminota bacterium | reverse complement strand
GTAATGTTATAAACAATATTGTGCTTTTCATAATCAACTCCTTAAATTAGTATGCTGGTGTCTGGTATCTGGTTGCTGGTATTTAGTTGCTTGTGGTTTGTGGCTGGTTGCTGGTATATTTTATTCATTTTATCTGCTCCTTCATTTTCCTTATCATACTTGATATCATTTTACCATTTATTATTAATCTTTCTTCCAATTCTTCATATTCTTCATCAGTAATATACTGAACATTTTGGGCAATATCCAACTGTGCTCTCATTTCTCCATTTGAGCCTTTAGCATAATTTAAAAATACTACAAACTCTCTTTTACTCGCTCTGTCAAAACCCTCTGCGATATTGCTCATTATTGATATCCCTGCTCTTCTTATCTGTTCTCTTAATGCAAAGTCCTTGCTGAACTTTTCTTTGTTGGTGAGATTATATATCTTGAGTACTATTTCCTTGCTCTTTTTATATATCTCCAGTTCCTTAAAATCATTTGCATATCTATTCATTTATTCTCCATTCCAGTTACTAGTTCACCAGTCACCAGTCCCACTAGCCACTAATTGACCAGCCACCAGTTACTAGTTCACTAGCCACTAATTCGTTTTAACGAATTAAAGCTATCTTACTCCATCTTTCTACAGTGCTGTTTCCGCTTGTTGCTCTGACCTGTATATTATAAACCCCATTAAGCACATCTGTTCCATCTGCGTTGATTCCAGTCCAGATAACTTCATTGATTCCGGCATTGCCTGTTTCACTATAATTATATACGAGTTTACCCGTTAATGTAAAGATGTTTATTTCAAGTTCTGCAGGTTGACTGAGCACAACTCTGATTGTGCTTTCATCAGATGTCGGGTTCGGATACGGCAGGAACTGTTCTATCTCAAGACCGTTTGCCTGTGCAGAGGCTATTCCGGCTTTTCTGTCGGTTGCGACTATTGACATATTATACCTTATTATCCTGTCATTATTGGTATCAGCAATATAGATGTACTTGATTTCACCGTCTTCTTCAACAACAGAAAGCCCTGCTGGTTTGTTCATACCGTCTTTATGCCTTTCTTCCTGTCCTCTCTCTCCAAGAATAAACAGGTCAAGTTCATTCCTCCAGTCAATCATGTGTATTCTGTTATTATTTCTATCACAGACCCACAGGTATCCTTTTGAATCTACATCAATATCAACAGCCCTTACAAACTCTCCCAATCCGTGACCTACTACACCGTATCTGAATATTTCCTCTCCTGTACTGCTGTATCCTCTTATCTCATTGCTTTCATCTATACAGGTGAATATATTGCCGTCCTCATCAACAGCAATTCCTTCAGGATGTTTGTTCACTGGTATTGTCATATCTATTTCACCATTCATATTATATACAACTATTCTGTTCTTGTATGTATCTGCAGCATATATCTTATTGAATCTGACTTCCACTCCCTTGGGATGGAGATGTCCGTCAATTGTCTTTATCTCGTCACCCTGTGAGGAGTATACATACACCTTGTTATCAAGGTCTGTTGTAAATATTCTGCCTCTGCTGTCAATAAACACATCTCTGGGCTGGAACTCTCTTATTTCAAGAAGCAGTGAGTTATCCTCATTGGTTTTAACTACCCGTTTATGCTGTGTATCCGCAATATAGATATAATCTCCGCCCCAGACTCCTTCCGGTTTGAGATAGCCAGTGAGTTCAAGATCCTGCTGGGGTTCTCCGACTTTAATGGTAATCTCGTATGTATTCATATTCTCAACAAGGTCTTCAGCAGTGAGTTTGACTGTATAAACTCCGCTCTGCAGTTCTGATGCATTGAATTGACCGAGAGAGCTGTCTGAGGGCACTGTTGTCTGCCAATCTGTTATTGTGTTCCATGACAATGCCTCTTCAATCTTGTATTCAAGTTTCCATCTTCTGAAGTTCTTGTCATCAGCATATCCCTTGATAGTTACATCCTGATTAATGAATATTCCGTCATAAGGATAGGTGATAATGACTTCTGGAGCAGTATTATCCAGTTCTATTGTTCTTTCATTCACTGGTTCAGTATTATCAAGATTATCAACTGAATAATATCTGTACTGATACACTCCGTCTTCATCATTTACATAATCAGTGTAGTTGGAGTTATTAACATGATTAAGAGGGCTTATATGACCGTATATCATCTCATATACACCGCTTGCAGGAGTATTGTCTGGTTTATCTGCAGCTGTTAATTCAAGAGGTGTGTTTGAAGTCATCAGCATTGTATCTGATTTAATGTACTGCGGGTCTCCAATAGCAAGGTTTGTCAATGGATGACTGTCATCTATAACAAATTCATCCTGTTTTTCCGCTTCATTATCAAGATTATCCCATGCTTTAACAAGAAGGTTATACACATTCTCATCAAGATTGATTAGTGAGATTGTAAGAGCGCTTGCTCCTTCTCCACTCAGTATTTCGTTTATATCATAGGTTATTCTCTTCTGTCCGCTTCCTGTATCATATGCTTCAATGTCAATCAGTGACTGGGAAGAAACAAACTGATAATCTCCGTAATACTGCGGTTCATTGTAGTTGATGGTTATCTCTGGAGAGGTGTTGTCAAGATTAACTGTTATTGACTGCAATTCGGATTCATTGCCGACTTTGTCTACTGCTCTATAACCAATAGTATATTCACCGTCTGGACCAGTAATTGTGAATGGTTCATTATATGTATACTCATCTCCATTGATATAGTATGTTACCCTTCTGACACCAGCAATTTCATCTGATGCAATTAGTTTTATTGGGCTTTCGCTTGTAATATAATCATTGTACTTGGGTAGTCCTATTTCAACAGACACCTCAGGAGGAGTATTGTCCACATAGACTGCTTCTGACTGCCAGCCTGTTATATTATTGACATTATCAGAGAGTTTAATATACAATGTATGCAGGCCTTCTTCCGGTATATTAAGACTGTTGCCGATAATGGTATTGTTTGTATTATCAATACTGTAATGAATGTATCTTACTCCTGAAAGGTCATCTGTTCCATTTATTGTTATTTGGGTATTCATATTGACTATGTACGGTACTGAGTCAATATACTCTCCATCAAATGAGAGTGAGTAATCTGGTACAACATTGTCCATGTATATTGCTCTTGCATTGATATCTTCAGTGTTTTCAACATTGTCAATACTGTAATACTCAACTGAGTTGAGACCATAGACCGTAAGTACTGAATTATTAATATCAGCGCATTCCCCATTAATTGTCATTATTGTGGTATCTACACCGCTTGCATCATCCTCTGCTGACAATGTCAGCACAGATCTGGATGATACATATTCTCTATCTGAGTAATAATAATCATTTGATATTGCCAACTCAGTCACAGGTGGTGTATAATCCCCAATAAATGCATCCATCCCTATTTCTGACATATTAAGTACATTGTCAATTGAATAATATTCACAATTTATCAGTTCAATTCCTGATACAGGGAAATGAATTTCATCAAAGCCATAGATCGTGTCATAATTAATAATCAAAAAAGAACCTTTTAATCCGCTTATAGCATCTGATGATGTGATATTTATAGATGCGTCATTGCCCAAATACTGCATATATTGACTGCCTGTTATATACATTGAACATGAAGGCATATCAGTATCCAGAAACAGCATTTGATTGATTTCATTAGCATTTCCTACATTATCATACACAGATACTGACAAATCCTTTTCCCCGGATGGAGCCTGCAGGTTAAACATATATGATGTATCAGTCAGATGAACTGAATCATCATTAATTGTGAGAGTACCTGTCTCAATTCCGGAACCAATATCATCAAGATGGACATCTATCATTGTACTCGCTGAGACGTATCCATTATAATACGGTTCATTGACATTTATGGATGCCATTGGCAAATATATATCATTGTATACTGAATCATATATTATGTTTCCTGTGTTACCTGTGATATCCTCCGCATAATGCTGAATGACATTTATCCCGTCTTGCTCAAGTATTATTCCTGAGTTATATTCTTCCCAGTTTCCGTTGTTTATCTTATAATAAATTGTCATAACATCATCATCATTACTTATTATATTCAACTCTGTACTTGCTCCATTAATGTACATGATTGAATCATTTAAATATTTTGGTTCTCCAACAATAAACTCTGTGGATGGAGGTATAGTATCGCTTTCTTCACAAATCACATATACTGATCTTGACACAGGTATAGTTGCATTACCGGCATAATCAAATGCTTTAGCAAATACGGAATACTCGCCGGTATGCAGCTGTGCGCCATCTTCAAAGATATTCCAGGCAACGCTTCCATTAAGTATATTGGTACGCACCTTAGTTATATCATTGAATGTGAAATAGCCTACCTTGCAATTCTCACTTAATTCAAAATATGCAAAAACTGAGTCATCAACATCTGTTCTTAAGGTGCATGGAGCAACATCAATCATCAGGAATTGTGGATTTGTAAGGTCTTCAACAAAGAAAGCCTTTTGTCCATCTGCCATAAGCATATTTTTATTAAGACCAATAAGATAAAACTTGTATATCAATTCACAATTGCCATAAATATCAGGTATGTCTCCTGTCTGAATACCAATTATTTCACTACCTGTATTTATCCATCTATTGTCATTATAGCATATTGAATAATTATTATTTTCATCCTTGAAATAACATATAATATTGACAAG
>JAXHVG010000237.1:0-7651 GCA_034189245.1 Caldifarciminota bacterium | reverse complement strand
TATCTCACTGAATACAATATCCCTTCTCTTTTCATATTCCCTTATCATATCCTCCATGAATGTGTCCATATGCCTGTATGCCTCTATCATGCCTATCTGTTCAATTGTCGGCGGGCAGAGACGCGCCTGCCCGAGTTTCAGTATGCCTTTCATAAGCTGCCTGTTTCTCGTTACAATATTTCCTATGCGTGCTCCGCATGCAGAGAATCTCTTGGAAATTGAATCCATCACAATAACACGTTCCTTGATATTATCATAATGAAGCAGGGACACATGTTTGCGCCCGTCAAATATGAATTCCCTGTAAACTTCGTCTGCCAGGAGATAGATGTCATGCTCAACAGCAATATCAGCGAGCATATCTATTTCATCACGTGACAGTACAGTGCCGGTTGGATTATTGGGATTGCAGATGAGTATGCCTGCTGTTTTGTCATTTATCAGTTTTACTATCTCCTCTCTTCCGGGCAGGTGAAATCCATTCTCAACATCTGTTGTAAGAGGCCTAATATTCACATCCGCCATTGACGCGAATCCATTGTAATTGGTGTAGAATGGCTCCGGTATGATGATCTCATCACCGGGATCGCATATTGCCATGAATGCAAATATTATGGCTTCACTGCCCCCTGTTGTTATAAATACATCATCCGGTTCAATACTGTAGCCGTAATTTCCCAGATACTCTGAGATTGTCTCCCTTGAGACCCTCAGTCCCTGAGACGGACCGTAAGCCAGCACCCTTTCTGAATAATTCTTTATTGCCTCATACATAACAGGCGGTGTTTCAATATCCGGCTGACCTATATTGAGATGATACACATGAATACCCCTGCTCTTTGCATCCTCTGCATATGGAAGGAGTTTCCTTATGGGTGACTCCTGCATATCTTTAACCCTTTTTGATATCTTCATTGAGCTCCTCCATCTTCATTTCTCTCTCATTGCCCATTTCCCTGATCTCATCAAGCACTTCCTCCTTACTGAGGATTCCCTTTTTTTCCAGTACATTTATCAATGCTTCAATGGATAGTGCATTGGTGTAGAACATCTGCTGTGGGGTCAGGTCTATCTTCTGATACTTCTTTGTTTTCTCTTCCTCTTTCTTCTTGAACATATTTACCTCACAATGATTATACCTATTATAATACCTAAAAAGTCATAAATCAAATCCTTATATGAAACATGGCCTGTGCCGGAGACCCCGTCATAGACCTCCTTGCCTACTGAAAACAGTACCGGGATCATCAGTACACCTGCAAATACTGCCGGATTAGCCATTTCTGAAACATGATTAGCCATTACCAGTGAGGACACTGTTACAATGAGCCCTGTAAAGAGATGGTCAACCTTGTCATAACTGAAATACGAGTCATTGACAAATACCGGTTCTGCTGCTGCAGACAGTGCGAATATGGATATGAGGAATACTATCAGCAATTTACGCATACATCCGGCTCCTTTCCCCTGACAAGCACATCCTTCACTGCATTGATGCATATCTCCGCCATCTCTCTCCTTGTTTTCAGAGAAGCTGACCCTGCATGGGGAGTCAAAATGACATTATCAAGGTGTTTTAATTCCCCCTGTATTTCCGGTTCGTTTTCATATACATCAAGGCATGCACATCTTATTGTTTTCTCCTTTAATGCCCTCACAAGGTCCTCTTCATTGATTATCTTTCCCCTTGCAGTATTTATTATTACTGCCTCATCCTTCATTGCACTGAAAGTATTATAATCAAATCTGTGATATGTCTGATCAGTGAGAGGTGCATTGATTGAAATGAAATCGGACCGGGAAACAAGTGTGTCAAAATTGACATATCCGCTTTCAAAGTCAACTGTTTTCTTATGCCTGCTTGAATAGATAATATCCATGTTAAAACCCAGTCCCCTCCGCGCTACTGCCTGCCCTATTCTGCCGAATCCGAATATACCCAGTGTCTTTGAATGCACATCGGTTCCGAGCATCTCATCCGGTCTCCATCCCTTGAAATTGCCTGCCCTTGTGTATTCGTCTGCTTCAACAATTCTTCTTGCACCTGCAATAAGAAGTCCGAATGCAAGGTCTGCTGTTGTCTCGGTCAGTACATCCGGTGTATTTGTCACAACAATGCCTTTCTTCCTTGCATATTCTATGTCAATATTGTCATAGCCCACTGCATAATTGGCTATGATCCTGAGTTCTGGGCAATTGTCAATCACCTCACTGTCAATACTGTCTGCAAGCAGGCATATAATGCCCTGCGCGTCACGGCAATGCTCAATAATCTCCTTCTTGTCCGGTCTCTTACCAGCAATATGTACATCTATGTCACTGTCAGTGAAATGATCTTTAATATTAATGGGCAGCTGATTTGTGACATAGAGTTTCATAATCCCAATTCCCCTGATATTCCCTGCATTGCACCAAGACATATATCAACAAATTGCTTCAGTGTCAGGCCTGTGCTTTCAATTGCCCTGATCTGGTCCCTGTCTGCTCCTGCTGCAAACCGTTTCTCATCAAATCGCCTCATGACAAAATCCCTGTCCACAGAGTCAAGTTTCTTCTCAGGATGCATCAGTGTTGATGCTACAATGAGGCCTGTCAAAGGGTCAACAGAGTAGAGGCATTGCTCAATCAATGTCTCCCTCTCTTTATGTCCGGGATGGGCAAGTATTGCATTGAGAATGCCTTCATCAACATCGTGCTCTTTGAGTTTCTCCACTGTCTCATAACCGTGCCTGTCAGGATTATCTGCAGTTTCGGGATAATCCAGATCATGAAGGAGACCTGCAATGCCCCATCTCCCGGTGTCCTTATCAAAATGGTCTGCAAGCTTCTCCATGCATGCTTCGCATGCAAGCATGTGTTTGACAAGATTTTTGTTTTTGACATTGTTCTTTACAAGTTTCAGAGCATCTTCTCTTTTAATCATTATTCCTCCGGATATTTTGTATTATCATTCTAATCTCATCATCACCCTGTTCAATGTAATTGTCAAGAACCGTATTGAAATTATCAACAGGTATATGTTCTTTATAGGCATATTTGAGCATCTTCGCCCTCAATATTGAAGGCGCGGAATCCTCAAGCACACCGGCAATTATCATACCCGCCTCATCAGAGTATGTCTCTTCAGCAAGGCATCTTACAATAATAAACAGTGTTGATTCATCAAGGAATTCATGCATATCCATTGACTGTAATTCATCATACTTCTCCTTTATCTCACTGCATCTTTCACTGCTCTTCAGTGATGAGAAGAAGTGCAGTGCAGAGATCTGCGCCTCCCTCTTTCTGTCTGTTTCTACAAGTGAGGCAAAGAGCGGTATAAAGACCTCGCTGTTTGCTGCCCCGTCCGTCTCTCCGGCAAGGAGATTAGAAGCAGTGTCAAATTCCCCTCTGTAATAGGCGTCAATCCCCTCCTGCTGCATGCGTGTAGTCCCGAGCAGATTTGTCTGCTCCTCAATCTGCGGTCTTATGAATCTCTCTTCAATATTGAAATGCTCAATGATAAGTGCTGATCCCACGCCGAATATGAATCCGCCGATATGCGCCATGAATGCAACCTGGGAATTGCTCTCATTCAATGCATCCGTAATCTGCTGGATAAACCACAGGGGAAGAACTATGCCTGCCATTAGCCTGAAAGTGCCCATAAGCGGCCTTACGGGAAAAAAGAAATAGAAGAATTTTATTTTCGTGGTAAAATGCCTTATCATAAAGACACCCATAACACCGGCAATTGCCCCCGAAGCCCCTATAAGGGGATTGGAGGGGTCCTGCTGGCTTAAAATGAATATTACTGATGAGACAATGCCGGAGAGAATAAAGAAGACAAGGAAATTGAATCTGCCGTATGTATCCTCAACATTGGCTCCCAGAAGAAGCAGAAACCACAGGTTGCCCAGAAGATGGGGTAATGATGCATGAGTGAAAATGGAGGAAATGAATTTCACCGGATTCATATTATTCCGTGATACACCGAGAGTATAGAATATATGCTTTGACCGCGCCTCTTCCATCTCCTCTTTTGCCCTTTGTATATCATCATAATACTCGCTGGTTATCTCAACTGAGGGGGATTCAATCTCATCACTGAGTTTATCGGGATTGGCTATCATGTCCTCGTACGAATACTCCTCCTCGGCAATGAGCCATTCCACAACAAGATTGACATATTCTGTTCTTTCCTCCATGAACATCCTGTCATGCTTTGCAATGGAGGGCCTGATAAACATATAGACAAGTATGCATATCACAATAAGCCCGATTGTTATAAAAGGGGCTCTTCTTAAATTACCTGTATTACCTATCGGTATTATCATCCAGTTCTTCCTTAT
Organism: Caldifarciminota bacterium; assembly: GCA_034189245.1. Lineage (GTDB taxonomy): Bacteria > Hydrothermota > 32-111 > 32-111 > 32-111 > JAXHVG01. Next base: position 3,320 of record JAXHVG010000237.1, on the reverse strand, counting down.
TTCTCTGAAAAATATCAGCATACCTCTTTGCTGAATCAACCAGTCCCGCATTATAGTATAAATTGATCAGATAGTCATAGGCAAGTATATTCAGTGAATCATATTTGATCGCCTCTTTGAATGAATGTACAGCATATTGATAATTCTCAGTACTGTAGAATAGAGCGCCCCTGTTTGTCCATGCACCCGCATATGCTGAATCAAGTGCAATTGCCCTGTCATACATTGCCATGGAATGGTCAAACTCCTCATTCATCTGGGCAATATTGCCAAGAAGAAGATAGGATTCCTTCAATGTACTGTCACATTCAACTGACCGGTTCAAATAGTAATAGGCACTGTCAATACTGCTCCTCTTCAGAAACACCTTTGCCTTGAGGAGCTTCGGTCTGCCGTAATTTTCATCCAGCTGGCCTGCAGCAGAAGCATACTGGCGGGCAGAAGTGTAATTTTCATTCTCATACTCCTCAAATCCGTAATTACACAGTGATACTGCTGATATTTGCATCAGCTGCCTGTCAGTAAGTATCATCTCCTCATATTCATTGTACAGTTCAATATTCTCAGTATATTTGCCGAGATGATTATTATTGACCTTCATCAGTGTCAGCAGTGTTTTTTTCTCCGGCTCTTCCCTGATTGACTCCGTGAGAATATCTGCAGCTTTGAGATATTCGCCTCTCTCAATCAATTGTTCCGCATTCTTATCAGAACACGATACAAATATAATTATAAAAACCAGTGTGATAATACTAAAGTATTGTTTCATTGCTGTTTCCTTTGACTAAAATTAATTCTTCATTCTTGATCCCGTATCTTCCCGGGACAAAGAGTGAGGATGATATTTTGATAACAGAATTATTTCTCAGTTCTGTCCTGTCTTTAATGGAATTGGTCTCTTCATAGTATGATGTGCCGGGCAATTTTACCGAATAATCGGTGAAAAAATTGTCCGGTTTATGGGACCGGATGAATTGTCTGTATTCACTGTCAATGGCTCTTATCTCAATACCCTTTTGTATGACCGATTTCATTACCTCAAGACCGTCATTGACAATACTGAGATGCTTTTTCTTATTACTGCTTAATTTGCCGTAAGGCATGCTCCTTGCAATGGAGAGGCCTGTGCCGTTTTTCATAATACCGAAATCCACAAGAACAAGATTGCCTCTCTTCAGTTTTTTGTTGATTATTGTAGGATAAACTGTCTTTGCATTGAATCCCACCAGAGTAGGCACATATCTTCTCTGGGCACCTGAAGCATATATCATATTGTCAATCTCATTGCGCACCTCAAGATCTGTAACAGATGTCTTCAGAAGAGACGGTACTCTATCCAGGATATCCTTCATAATGCCCGAGCATGCCCTTAATGCATCTATCTCCCTGCCGGACTTGACAATGCCCAGCACCTTGGAAGGTGACATAAAGTGAAATGTAATATATCTCTTGAAATGCCTTGAGAGTGAGGGATTTGTCAGTCCGAGCCGCACTGCCTTCTCTTTTTTGAGTATTCTGTCAACATCCTCAATAAATGTCTTGGATGAAGCGAGATATGCATCACTGTCCGCCTTGAGCACCTTTATGCCCCTGAGATGTCTTACATGGGGGTAGAAAAGCATTTCACATATCAAATATACATGCTTCTTGCCTATGAGCAGGCCTGCATCATATTCATTGGGATTAAAGGATTCATTCAGATTGATTAGATTGAATACATCGGATGATGAGTCAATATAAAGCATCTCCTTTGGTTTGAGTATTCTCTGAAGTGTTTTAATCTTTTTCATAACTGTCCACCTCTTCAAGAAGTTTTTCTATTACACTTTCCGGATTGCCTCTGAATACTATCTCACCCTTTTTGAACAATACACATTCATTGAAAGAACCCGTGATGCCCAGGTCAGCCTCTTTCGCCTCACCGGGACCATTGACAACACATCCCATTACTGCAACAGTTATGTCTTTCTTCACATTCTCCAGATGCTGCTCCACTATTTCCTGCATACCCGCAACATCAAATGTTGACCTGGAGCAAGTGGGGCATGATATTACATCAGGTGCATTGCCATAGAGATGCAATGCCTTGAGCATTTTCTTGGCAACCTCAATTTCTTTCTCCGGTTCAGTGCTCAGTGAGACCCGCACTGTATCACCTATGCTGTTTTTCAGTAAATACCCTATGCCTATTGAATTCTTCACAGTTCCCCTTATAAGCCCGCCTGCCTCAGTTACACCCAGATGAATGGGATAATCCGTCTTTCGGGCGAGTTTGATATTTGACTCTATCATGAAATTCACATCGGATGATTTCACTGACAGTACAATATTATCAAAATCATTCTCCTCAAAAAATGCGGTTGACCTCATTGCTGATTCAACAAGTCCGTCAGGCACAGGATGCCCGTATTTCTCAAGCAGATCCTTTTCAAGTGAGCCTGAGTTGACACCTATTCTTATAGGCACTTCAAATTTCTTTGCCTTCTCTATTATCTTTATCAGATTTCTCTTTTTGATATTGCCCGGATTGATCCTTATTTTTGACGCCCCCAGTTCCATTGCCTCAACAGCCAGTTCAGCAGAAAAATGAATATCGGCAATTATGGGACACGGTGACCTGCTGACAATATATTCAAAGTCATCCCTGTACTCACTGCCCGGATAGGCAATTCTCACAATACCGGAACCGGATTCATGCAGACGGATTATCTGTTCAAGTGACCTGTTTCTGTTCTTCAGATCAGTGTTTATCATTGACTGTATTACTATAGGGTGACTGCCTCCTATCGGCACATCCCCCACATAGACAGTTCTTTTTGAATTCACTTGCGGAACCTCCTGATATCTGCTCCTATCCTTCTTAATTTCTTCTCAATATTCTCATAACCGCGGTCAATATGGTATATTCTCTTTATCTCCGTTTCACCCTCTGCAACAAGACCGGCAATGACAAGTGCTGCCGATGCCCTCAGATCCGATGCCATCACAGGTGCTCCCGAGAGTTTCTTCACGCCCTTTATCACAGCAGTATTGTCCCTCAGATGAATATCCGCACCCATTCTCTTGAGTTCAGGGACATGCATGAATCTCTTTGTAAATACATTCTCCGTAATTGTTGATATACCCTCTGCTGTTGTCAGTATGCTCATGAACTGCGCCTGAGTGTCTGTGGGGAAATACGGATAGGGGAGCACATTAACCTCAATGGGTTTCTTTGCTTTAGCTGATCTGAGATGCACAGTGTTTTCGTCAGTTTCAATACTGTCACCCATTTCCCGGAATTTTTCAATAACAGTACTGTAATGCCGCGGATTTGTATT
>JAXHVG010000236.1:0-4191 GCA_034189245.1 Caldifarciminota bacterium | reverse complement strand
TTGAATGCAATTATCAATACAATGAACAGGGACACTATGCTTACCTGTATTCTCATATCAATCCTCGTCTATACTGAGTGCTGCAAGGAATGCTTCCTGAGGTATGGACACATTGCCTACGCTCTTCATTCTCTTCTTGCCTTCCTTCTGCTTCTCCAGCAGTTTTCTCTTCCTTGTTATATCACCGCCATAGCATTTGGAGAGCACATTCTTCCTCAGGGCTTTGACCACTGTCTTGGATATGACCCTTGAACCCACTGCAGCCTGTATCTTTACTTCAAACATCTGTCTGGGTATTGTCTCCTTCAATTTCCTGGAGAGCTTATTCCCGTAATTATAGGCATTATCCTCATGCACAATGGATGACAGTGAATCCAGCTTTTTGCCGTTTATCAGAATATCAAGGCGCACAAGGTCACTCTCCCTGTAGTCAATATACTGATAATCCATTGACGCATAACCGTGTGAAACTGTCTTGAGTTTGTCAAAGAAGTCAAATATCACCTCGCCCATGGGTATTTCATATTCCATAAGCACCCGTTTATTGGCAATATAGAGGAATTTCTTCTGCTCTCCCCTCCTGTTCTGAGCCAATTGCATGATAGGGCCTATGTATTCAGGCGGTGTGAATAATTCCAGATTGAGATATGGTTCCAGTATTCTGTCATGACTGGAAATATCGGGGAATTGAGCAGGATTATCTATCAGTTTTTCATTACTCTCACTGTCAATGAATTTGTACACAACATTGGGCATTGTAGCAACAATATCCAGGTCAAACTCATTCTCCAGGCGTTCCTGTATGATCTTCATATGAAGCATGCCCAGAAAACCGCATCTGAACCCGAATCCCAGTGCCTCGGATGCCTCCTGCATATATGAGAATGATGCATCATTGAGCTTCAATTTGGCAAGGGAATCCTTCAGTTTTTCATAATCAGCACTCCTTGAAGGATAAAATCCGCTGAATACCATCGGTTTGACTTCCCTGAAACCCTTGAGCGGCTCAACCGGTTTATCCTTGAGATAGACAGTGTCGCCAATATAAATATCATCAATATTCTTTATATTGCATATAAGATATCCGACCTCACCAGATGTCAATTCCTCACGTTCCTCCATCAGGGGCCTGAATATACCTGCTTCACTGACATCATTTGATTCACCTGTTGAATGGAATATAACCCTGTCACCTTCCTTTACAATACCTTCAAATACCCTTATATAGGGTATTGCGCCCCTGTACTGATTGTACGATGAGTCAAATATCATTGCCTTGAGCGGTTTGTCATCCGCCTTACGGGGCGGTTTGAATTTATCAATCACTGCGTCAATGAGTTCATCAACACCAGTACCGTCTTTTGCTGAAATCAGTATAATATCATTCTCACTGCAATTGAGCAATTCAACAATCTCAGCTCCGGAAAGCTCAATATCAGCTGCAGGCAGGTCAATTTTATTGAGTACCGGTATAATGGGGAGATTGTTCTTCTGTGCCTCATGGAGATGGGATATTGTCTGTGCTTCCACACCCTGTGCAGCATCAACAAGCAGTATTGCGCCTTCGCATGCTGCAAGGGAACGCGATACCTCATATGAGAAATCCACATGGCCCGGTGTATCAATGAGATTGAATGTCACATCCTCGTCCCGCCATTTGAAGTCCATTCTCACATGATGGGCTTTCACTGTTATGCCGTGCTGACGCTCAACCTCCATAGAGTCAAGTATCTGCTCATTCTTGTCATCAATACTCTTATACTGGGCAATCTCAAGCAATCTGTCTGACAGAGTGCTCTTCCCATGGTCAATGTGAGCTATTATAGAAAAATTCCTGATAATTGTCATAATACATTATAATAAACATGTAAAGTAAAATGTAAAGAGGAGATTAGAAGAAACAGTTCAATCCTCTGAAGCTTCACCACCCCCCTTTTAAAAATCTGCCTATTTTATCAAAGCCGGGCATTGCCCGGCTCTTATTTATGCATTATCTCAATATTGTGAATTTCTCACTGATTTTGCTGCCATTAACCTTGAGGAAATATATTCCTGCATTATACTCACTGCAGTTCAAATCTATTACAGAGCCCGGTTTCACATTTCTGATCTATATAGCATAGTAAGCATTAACATAATACTACTGCTCATACGGGCAAATCCCATTAATAAGTGTTTACAAAACTTTCTTTATAATATAAAATATGCCTATGGAAAAATTTATTGATATACTCAATGTATTTACTACAAGGAACAGAATCAGGATTTTCAAGCTTGTGAGCAGGAAGATGCTGTCACTCAAGCAGATAACCGATGCCACCGGTATTGACAATGATGAAGTCCGCGAGTCATTAGACAGATTCATTGACATAGGACTCATAAAACAGATAGGCGGTGATGACAATGCGCTTTTCTTTGCCAAATCGGAAGATTCACTCTTCAACCCTCCCCTGCAGGGTCTTGTAAGGATTCTGAAGAATTCCTTCAATAAGGACAAGCAGGTTATTGAGGATTTCAGAAGGGTTAACAGGATAAAGGAATGAAGGATAAGATATCCATTGCAGGTCCTGAACTGCGTAAGGTACTGAAAGGCTCTGATCCTGAAAGCCGGATAAGAGAGCTGTTCAGGGAACTCCATCCATTTGAGATATTCTCTCTTATAGAGGGCATGGAGTATGATGAGATTGCAGCTATTATTCAGTACATAAGATTCCCCAAGGCAGCTGAACTCTTTGAATATTTTGATGAGGAAGAAGCACAGCAGATATTCCATCATTTTGACAGAAAGAACATGATAAGGATGATTGAAGAGATGTCATCAGATGACAGGGTTGACCTGCTCAAAATACTGGATGAATCACTCGTACAGTCACTAATGCCCCTCATAGCACAGGCAGAACGCAATGATATCATAAATCTTATTGAGTATGAAGAAGAAACAGCTGGTGCTATAATGACATCCGAATACGCCTCTCTAAAGGGCAATATGACAGCCAGAGAGGGTTTGGATCAGCTGAAGCGCATTGCTCCCGACAAAGAAACTATATACACTGTTTATATTACTGATGAGAACAGAAAGCTTATTGGAGTTCTGTCACTTAAAAAACTGATAGTTTCTCCTGATAAGGTAATGATTTCGGATATTATGGACAGGGATTTTGTTTCTGTGCATATCAATGATGACCAGGAATTCGTATCCAAGGTCATTGCCGACTATGATATCCTCTCCGTGCCTGTTGTTGATGAGAACATGAAGCTATTCGGTATTGTGACTGTTGATGATATTGTTGATGTTGTGATTGAAGAGGATACAGAGGACTTTCTCAGGCACGGTTCTGTTACAGGAGAGGAGAATTATCTCTCAGTTTCCCCCTTCCGTCTGGCAAAACAGAGGATTGTATGGCTTCTGCTCCTTGTTCTAGTAGGATTTATCTCCGGTTATGTGATGGAGATGAAGCAGCATATTCTGGAAAGTGTAATAGCACTCGCCTTTTTCCTGCCGCTTATCAATGGTTCAGCAGGTAATGCAGGCACACAGTCCTCAACAATTATCATAAGGGGTCTGGCAACAGGTGAACTGGAGATAGGCAATATAATGAAGATACTTGTCAAGGAAATTGCAACTGGAATTATAATCGGTATTCTCCTGGGCCTGGCAGCAGGACTCAGGGCAATTATAATGAATCATGACCCTTCACTGGCAATAACAGTGGGGCTTTCCATGGTCATAGTGGTCTTGACCGCCAATATACTCGGTGCCCTGTTTCCCATTCTGTTTAAGAAAATGAAACTGGATCCCGCCCTTATGTCAGCTCCATTCATTGCTTCTGTCATTGATATCCTGTCCATATTCATATACCTCACACTTGCCGGCATAGTTTTCAATATATAATAATTATATCACATAATCCCGTGATGCGGTTTCCCTTTTGCGGATTTTGAGAATGGGTAGGATTTTAGTGGCTTGTGACTGGTGACTGGTAGCTGGTGTGCTTGATGGCTGGTAAATTTGCGGGGGTTGATAAGGAGATTCCTTCGCGTATGCCAATCAGGATGCCTGCACTCGGAATGACCAAAAAGATGTCATTGCGAGACCTCCGGGGCGTGGCAATCTCCTTATCCCATCACGCTCATAACCGGGCGGTTCGCGAACCGCCCCTACAATAAATCCCTGGAACCTGTAACTCTTTT
>JAXHVG010000235.1:0-14367 GCA_034189245.1 Caldifarciminota bacterium | reverse complement strand
CCTCCAAATCCCGGGGACGGTCCTTGAAATTCAAGCGATTTCTGTCCCGTTATTTATTAACTTACACTGATGTTTATTCCAAGTGCAATTATTCAATCACTTATAAATTTATATTTTTGTCAATTTGTTAAAATCGCAAGGACCGTCCCCATTTATCTTATATCTCTTTTCACCAACTCTTTCGGAGAAGGACCCCTCGCATAGTTGATTATATTATGAGGGAGCATAATTTCTACAATGTAAAGGGACGTCCCCGGGATTTGGATTGTTTAGCTCAAATTATATTATTTGTATCTTAACCTTCTGTCCCTTGAAATGAATTAATCTTGACATTCTGTTTATATTTTGTATTATTAGATAAATACAAAGGAGTATTATGAATATTTTTATTGATTCCAATTCACCGCTTGCCGTTTATAAACAGATCAAGAATCAGATAAAGGGACTGATCATTCAATCAGAATTACCTGAAGGCACTGTTCTTCCGAGCATCAGAACACTTGCCGGCTATCTGGAGATTGCCAATAATACTGTTGCAAGGGCTTACTATGAACTGGAGGAGGAGGGATATCTGAAACTTGACGGCAGGAGAGGCAGTATTGTCCGTAAGACGCAGGAAACAGATGAAATACAGAGGAATGACTTTCTTATGAATCTCACAGAGGAATTCCTCTTAAGAAGCAGGGAGTATGGTTATACAGTAGAGGAGATCATTGCTGCCATAGAGGACATGTACAGCCGGATATACTGATGAGAATTATTATTGACAGAGACATAATCTCCATTCTGAAACCACTTGAGGATATGAGGTATTATTTTGTGGGCGGATATGTGCGTGATAAATTGATCAACCGCCCGTACAATGATATTGATATTATTGTATTTGATACAATTGAGACAATTGAAGAGAAAATGCAGTCCAAGGCATTTGTTGTAAACAACAGGTTTGCAACTGCACGGTTCTCCGTAAACAGCCGGATTATTGACATCAATACAGTGAGTGATCTGGATACTGATCTCAAAAGGAGGGATTTCACAGTCAATGCAATTGCTGCTGACAAAACAGGTGAAATCATTGACAGGGTGGGCGGACTGCAGGATATAGAAGAAAACCTTATCAGACCTCTTTCAAACAGTATTTTCAAGGATGATCCTCTGAGGCTTCTGCGTGCACTGAGATACTCTGCCGATCTTTCATTTGAACTGACAGAAAGGGCAGAAGTCATGATTAGAAGGGACAATGAACTGATTAGAGACTCAGCTCCCGAGAGGATAAATGAAGAGCTCCACAGAATTTTTTCACAGCCCGGCAGAGCCTATTTGATGAGAACAATGGCTAACAGCGGTCTGCTTCTCAATATTTTCCCCATGCTTGATAAAACAGAATCATTTGAACACAAGAAACATAATTCTACACATCTCTTGGGTCATCTGCTCAATACAACAGAGGCTGTTGACAGAGTGGTGAGCACTGATATTCCCGAGAGAATTGAAGAGTATGGCCGGGACAATGCTTTTATTCTATATATCTCAGCACTGCTCCATGATATAGATAAGCCGGACAAAATGAGGAAAAAGGGGGACGGACTGTCATTTGCAGGTCATGATAAGGGCAGTGCAGAGAAAGCATCGTATATGCTCAGGGATCTGAGGTTGTCAAACAGGGAAATACGGTCAGCAGATACACTGATAAGCATGCATATGAGACCCCACCTGCTTCTTTCATCTCAGAGAGTGACAAGCAGGGGATATTACAGATTGATGAGGGATGCGGGCAATGATCTGGAGGGTCTTATAATCCTGGCAATGGCTGATAAATTATCATCAGAGGGTATTATTGACAATTCATACATTGAACTCTATGGGAGAATCATGGATGTGAAGAATGCAATAGAGAAGAAAGCTATCAGTTTCATCACAGGGACTGATATTATGGGTCATTTCAGTATTGAGGAAGGTCCGCTTATAGGGCATATGATTGACAGGGGCAATGAATATGCTGTTGAAAATAATATAGACAGCAAGGAGAAGATACTTGATTTCCTTGCTGATGAATTCAAAAACCGCTTACCGGATACGGATTAGTTTTCTCCTTATCATCTCACCCTTCTCATTGCTCATCTGAAGAAAATACACTCCGGATGATACATTGTTACCTGAAGCATTCCACTGATAATGGTGATTACCGGATGAATTAACTGTAAGTGTCTTGCCGTCAATCAATCTGCCATTGACATCATATATAATAATATTAATACTGCTCCCCTGTGGGGCACTGAAACGGATAGAATAATTATTCATGAATACTGAAGGGGATGATGAGATATATGCGAATTTCGTTTCATTATCTCTTCCTGTAAGTTCAATACCATTTCTCCCTGCAAAGAATTCCATTATCCTGTAAACCATATTCTTTCTTGTTGAGGGATATGCACTGTCATCAAGACCGGGTAGCTCAAAGGAGAGGCCCACTGTCCTGTAATCAGGTGTCTCATTGGCAATACCGTATCCATCTGAATTATTAAGGAATATCAATTGACCTGTTGTGTCAAGCACAGATATGCGGTCAAGATAACTGTTCTCACCCGAATAACTGTTTGTAATGCCATTCATCAGTGATCCGTTTACACCGGAGAAACTGCCTGAAAAACTGATGCTGCCGTCATCAACAGGATCAATGCTGAATAGGGAATTGAAGGAGTATCCGCCCAAAGATACAACATCATAATACCAGCATTCCCCACCCTCCATATACATATTGATCTCTCCTGCAGTGAGGAGTGAATCAAGTGCTGAAGCTATACTATTGCCGGATTCAATAAAAGTATTATTGGGATACACGCCCCTTGTGAGAAAAACATTATTATATTGGCTCAGGTCTCCTGCACTGACACTTGTTGCATAGTCTCCCGAGTAGCCCAGTTCTATAAGTAGTGAGTCAATAACAGGACCGGAGGAATTATTACCGTCATAGTCCAGTACAAGATAATCCTTCTTATTGAATGAGATACTGTCTGTAAATGTATCCCTCCTGCCCAGTGCATTGGTCAGTACCAGAGAGAATCCCTTTCTTGAGTAATCTGTTATTGAACTGTCCGGTATGAACATTATGGTATCCGATACAACAGTACTGTCCTGATAAAGCAGATCAACTGTATCTGTCGGGGATATGATTGTAAGGAGTGATTCATCTGTTTCAACAGTGTAGATAATACCATAATCATTCATGTCGCCATTATTCTTCAGTGACAGTGTGACAAGGACTGTGTCGCCCTTTGCCCCGTGTTTGACAAAACCGCTGTATTTTGACTGTGGTGCAAACACCTCACTGTACAGTTCACGGCTCACAGAATCACCTTCTCCATTATAAATCAATGAGGTGAATACAATTGTTGAATCAAAATGTGCATTACCTGACAGAGCGGCCTCTATGAAACCGTCTGTTATTACTGCACTTCCGGGCAGTATTGTATCAGGTATATCTATAAGTGTATCGCTCAGTGACAGATAGGGGCTTCCGGACTTGATTACAGATGTAAGCCCCCTGATTGTGTCATTTCCGAAATTTGCAACCCGCAGATGTATTCTCCCGCTGTCACCTGCAGAGAATAGGCTGTCGCTGCCTCCGAAATTGAAGATTGAATCATCAAATATTATTCTTGTTATTTCCGGTGCAAAGGCAATATCACCGAGGATTATCTGCTGACTGTCCATCCTGCAATTATGCTCTGAAGCATATATCATCAATGTATCACCCTGAGAGAAAGTATTTTCAAATGCAATATATCCATTGTACTGAGTCCTGGCACCTGCAATAAGCGAGTCACCAAACATGAGGGCTGTATATGCATCATGATAATTGCTGTTGAGAAACACATTTGCCCTTATACTGTCAATATCACTGGGCAATACAGAGTCAGATACAATAGAGAGATTGCCCTCCACTCTTGATTTGAGGTCAAATGACGGGTCACCCAGTATATTGTACATCTCAAAATACCTCTTGGACAGGCCTTCACCCGAATAGGCTGCATAGACCATATGCTTGGAGAAATTAAGCATACTCCCTGTGAATGTATAGGATGAATCAGTGTATCCGTCAATAAGGGACCGCTCCATTATATCATCCTCATACCAGTAGGAAAACACTGATGAACCGACAAAACCGGCAGCGCCATTGTCAGCTCTGAGCCATGTTTCACCGAAGGATTCAGAGGCATAGGCATAATTGCCTGTAAGACATGCATAGGAGAACACCAGCGGATACATCTGCTCATTGGTCAATGCATTGATACCGGATTGACTGAATGATGGACCTTGCCATGTTGTCTCTGACCCATGCCCTGTGTATATTGCCACTGTTCTGCCATTATTGATTGCCTCTGCAACAGGTGTGCCGGAACTATAATACTCATAAAGCGAATCCACATCCATGCCTATTGATCTCAGTCTCTGAGCTGCATAGTTCTGTGTTGCTTCAGCCAGTTCATGGAATGAACCGTCATCTGTTGCCATGAGATATGCTCTCTGAGCCCATGTGTCTGATACAGACCAGTCTGCCTGCTGGACAGTAATATTCTTCTCAATGACTCCCTTTAATTGAGTGGTATCTGAAACAGACATCCTTCCTATATATACATCGGGGAAATAATCCCCCCCGTCAAGTGTTGAGTAATAGAGATCAGTAGGAGGATTGTCCGTCTCTGTGCCTACAAAATGGGGAATCTCATCAGTGTCCCCTATAAGCAGGACAAATTCAAGACCGAATGCATTGCTGTCATAAAAATCCTGAATTGCCTGTTTTATCTCCGTATTGGTGCTGCCTACAGTATCTGTCTCCATTACCTTTACCATGAACCCCTGTCTCTTCTTGAGGTCTATCAGATCCCCGAGATGGCCTGCAAAGCGTGAGGGTGTGACAATGAGATATACGGACATGGGTGAATACAGATCATCATAATCAAAGGTCTGGCTGTAATCATAATCAATGCGTGCATCCGTATAGATAATAAGAGTGTTTTGGGCAGGATTGTACTTCACAGGATAGTATTCCACAAGTGTCTTGGGCTCACCCATTATTGTGCCGGGATTTATTATTTCAATTTTGTTTTCAGGGAGGAATCTGTCTGATGAATATACCTCACTATTCACAGTAAATTGAGCCGCCTGCCCCTTCATAACAGGACTCTGCACAGGATAGATCTTTTCACTGCCCTTCAAGGGATAGACCAGCGAATCAATAACTATTACTGAATAATCTCTGGTATTGCCGTCTGTGAATATTCTTACAGCAGGAAGCTGCGGGCTGCCCGTTGTATTGGTGAACTGCATATCCGGGCTTTCAAATCTCCAGTAGCCATTCTCTTCAATGAGGGATATTCTATTTGCCTTGATTTCCATACTGCCGGGGTATTTTGTAATGACAAAATCATTACTGTATTCATTACCGGGGATGATTTCCAGTGCAGACAGAGAGGAGGCAATGATTAATATTATTAAAAGCAAAATTGATTTACGCATAATACTCCTTTTAAATATTAATATAATCTAATAAAATATATGCGCATTGTCAAGAGCAGAGTAGGGTGATAAAACTATCCTTACCTGAATATACCCTGTTTCAGCATACCGAATCCATTGAAGGAATGCCTCAGTGTGAGGATAATGGATAATGTTACTGTAATGGACACAGCAGTGAATATCGCGACTATTATGGCTATCTGATACTTGATTGCTGTCATGGGTGTGGAACCGCCCAGTATCTGACCTGTCATCATGCCCGGCAGTGAAACAATGCCTATTGTCGCCATATTGGCAATGGACGGTTTGAGGGCTGACCTGAGACCATCCCTCAGATAGGGCAGTGTTGCTTCAAATTTACTTGCTCCCAGTGAGAGGCTGTAAATATACCTGTTATTGTTTCTCTTGATATCCTTATAGAATGCAGTGATGCCTATTATATTGCCCCTGAGGGAATTACCAAGCAGCATACCCCCTATGATGATAAAGTACTTTGCCTCGGTAATATCCTCTATACCGACAATAATATAATTGAAATATATGAGTATAAGGAATACAGACAGTGTAAATGCCAGAAGAACAGGCAGAGCAAATATTCTTACAGACAGTCCGCTGTTTCTAATAACAGCAATGACTGCTACAATTATCATTATAATGAGCCAGAGAATATTGAGGGGTCCGAAATCCCACTCAAAGAGATACTTTAGGAAGAGTGCCATTAAGAATAACTGCAGTGTCATCCTGGCAAATGACACAAGCATTGATTTTATAATGCCCAGGTGGAATATACGGCTTATTGCAATAGGTATAAGGAGGAGGAGAAAGCCCAATCCGAGAGATACAATTGTTATATCAACAGCACCCATAATTAGTCCATATCAATTATTCTGATATTATTGGATTCTCTCCAGAGATTGTCATGTGAAACAATAATGACAGTCCAGTCACTGTGTCCAGTAAAGAGGTCAGCCACCTTATTCTTCTTACCGGTATCCAGTGACGCTGTGGGTTCATCAAGCAGGAAAATATCCCGCCTTAATATGAGTGATATGATAATGAGTACCCTCTGCTGCTCTCCGCCGGACAGTTCATTGAAATGCTTATCAAGATATCTCTCGGACATATCAAAATACTCCAGCCACTCAATGGTCTTTGTCATTGAACAGCACTTATCCCTATTATTCCTGTAACCGGTTATTGTCTCTATCAATTCCCTTACAGTATTGCCGGACATATCAGTGCTCTGGGGAACATATGCTATTTTCCGTCTTATGTCCCAAACATTGTCCTTGCTGATATGCTCACCCCTGAACATGATCTCACCACTGTGGGGCCTGAGAAATCCCATGAGAAGATTGAGAACAGATGTCTTACCGCCGCCCGAATCACCGTACAATAAAACCTTCTCACCCTTCTTCACTGTAAGATTGAAATCATGAAGCACTCTCTTGCCTTCAAATGACAATTCAATATTCCTCATCCTGAAATACACATCACTCATGTATAGAGAATATTTAATAATCCATCAATTGTCAATACCACTGCTTAAAGGGACGGTGGTTAACTGTGTCAACTCATTGTTTAAAATAATATGATTTACATTGACTTCACAGGTAAAATTATGATATTGATGATTTGTAAGTGGTATTTATTCAGTACCTATAATGATGAGTTGACATAGTTAACCACCGTCCCCAAAATTTTTGAGCTGTCTTTTTACCATTGAGTGTGAGAGAACTTGGATTGGGGCAAATTGTTGAACCCTACGATCCCCTCATTATTCGTAATGTGATGTGCTTCTGCGTTATTTGTTAGGGCGGGTTATTAACACCGCCCCTACATACATCCTGTTCATCACTTCTCTTTTCCATACTTCAACTCATTTCCAGTCATCAGCATACCGGATACAAACCACTGAAATTCTGCCTACCCTTGACAAAAGGCGGAAAACAGATATACTATTAATGAAAACCGTTATCAATAAGGAGTAAGATGAATACTAATAGACCGAACAGGAAGCCCAGACGGCTCAGGCGCATGATGCGCAACAGGGGCTACAGAATGACATCTGCCAGAGAGGCTATTCTGGATGTTCTATCCAAAGAAACAAAGCATCTATCTGCCAAGGAGGTTTATTCCAAGGTACTCCTCATTGAACCGGGGACAGGACTGACAACTGTTTACAGGACACTGGAGACACTCTCTGAAATGGGTATTGTCAATAAAATAGAAATAGGCGATAAGACATCCAGATACGAGCTTATTAGGGAAGGTCACAGGCATCATCATCACATTATATGCACAAACTGCAGCAAGGTCATTGATTATGATGATTTCATGGAGGAGGAGCAGGAGATGTTCTGTAAACTGGAGAAGGAATTGGAGAAAAAATACAATGTTGATATAAAGGGACATAATGTACAGTTCTTTGCTATATGCAAGGAATGCAGGAAATAAAAAAAATTTAATCTTTAATGAAAACGATTATCATTAACAAAAAGGAGTTTACATGAAAATAGTAATCCCGAGCAGCGGCAAAACAATAGATTCTATGATGGACGAAAGATTCGGCAGAGCCGGATTTTTTCTTATCTATGATACAGATACCGATGAATATCAATTCCTGGAGAACACATGGTTAGGTCAGCAGCATGGTGTTGGCGTGCGCACATCCTCAGTCATTGCAGAGAAGGGTGTATCCGTGGCCATTGTGCCGCATATAGGTCCCAAGGCAGGAGATATTCTCAGAGAGAGCGGCATTGATGTCAGGACGAGTGAAATTAAACCACTAAAGCAGATCATTGAAGAGCTCAAGAATGGCTGACAGAAGGATAATCACTGTCTTATCAGGCAAAGGCGGGACCGGCAAGACAACTGTTGCATCAGCATTGGCAATGACAATGGAGAATGCCTATTATATTGACAGTGATGTGGAAGAGCCCAATGGTAAATTCTTCATGAAACCCAATATCAATGATTCATATACATTTAAAAATCCCGTACCCCGCATTGATGAAAATAAATGCACATTCTGCGGCAAATGCGCTGACGGATGCGAGTATTCAGCCATATCAATAATAAAGAATTCAAAGAAATCCTTTGTCTTTGATGAATTATGTCATTCATGCGGCCTATGCTGGACAATCTGTCCCGAGAATGCCATAGATCAATTCCCCAAACCTGTGGGGGATGTCAATAAAGGTATTGCCGATACCTGCAGCACTGAGTCATTCAAAGAAGGACTGCTCAATATCGGCCTGCCGTCAGGAGTCCCTCTTATCAATCATCTGCTGGAGGATCTGGATGATAATAGGACATATATCATAGATGCTCCGCCTGGGACAAGCTGCCCTGTTGTTGCAGCTTTAATGCCGTGTGATTTTGCTCTTATAGTGACAGAACCCACACCATTCGGAATCAATGATCTGGAGCTCACTTTGGAACTCATCAGGGATATCGGCAG
Source organism: Caldifarciminota bacterium (assembly GCA_034189245.1). Lineage (GTDB taxonomy): Bacteria > Hydrothermota > 32-111 > 32-111 > 32-111 > JAXHVG01. Next base: position 5,384 of record JAXHVG010000235.1, on the reverse strand, counting down.
AAAAGGGGGGATTGTAATAAATAAATTCCGCAATGAGAATAGAGAGATTAAAAAACTGTCTGAAGAATACTCCATGCCGATTCTGGCAACAATACCCTATGAACGGTCCATTGCCGAGGATTATTCAGATGGAGTACTCAACAGCAGGGTTACAGATGCAGTGTCTGACATTATCGGGAGGATTCAATGAAAAGCATCAAGGAAATCGTTGTATTGTCAGGCAAGGGCGGTACAGGGAAAACAACAATAACTGCATCACTGGCAAAACTGATGAATGATAAAGTGATCGTTGATTCGGATGTGGATGCAGCAGATATGTTTATTCTTCTTGATCCGGAAATAATGGAGAGCAATGAATTCAAAGGCAAATCAGTTGCTGTTATTGATCAGGATAAATGCACCGGATGCAACAGATGCCGCGAATTGTGCAATTTCAATGCAGTTGAAATGAAAGACAACAAATACTCAGTCAATGAATTCATGTGTGACGGATGCAATCTGTGTGCTATTGAATGTCCGGTACAAGCCATTGATATGGAGGAACAGATTGTCGGCGAGTGGTATAGGTCTAAAACAGACTTCGGCACAATGATTCATGCCAAGCTGAAACCGGGAGCAGAGAATTCAGGCAATCTTGTAACAATGGTCAAGCATCAGGCAAGGCGCAATGCTGAAGACAATAGCATCAATCATATTCTGATTGATGGTCCTCCGGGCATTGGCTGTCCTGTCACATCATCGCTTTCAGGAGCCGATTTTACAATTATTGTAACAGAACCGTCTTTAAGCGGTGTACATGATCTGGAGAGGATATATTCGCTTGCTGATTCATTCAATGTCAGCGCAGGCATTGTTATTAATAAATTTGACATCAATCCGCGTTTGACGGACAAAATAATCTGGTATGCTGAAGACAAACATATCCCTGTTATAGGGATCATTCCATTTGATGACTGCATTGTCAATGCATTAATGAATAAGGAAACCCCTGTAGAGAGGAGTGATTGCGGTCATATAAAGGAGATCATCAAGAAAATACATCAGTACGCAATATCGGAAATCGGAGAATGAAATGGATATAAAGACAAAAATCACTGAAACATTGCAGAATATTATTGATCCCGAATTACGCGTCAATGTGATGGAATTGGGATTGATCAAAGCAATGGATGTGGATGATAATGGAAATGTATCTTTTGTTTTCAGGCCAAGCTCCAAACAGTGCCCCATAGGGATACAGCTTGCTGTGACAATAAAACAGAAGATACTTGAATTGGATGAAGTGCATTCAGTGCATATGGACATAGAGAACTTCATCTATAAGGAACAACTGAAAGAAATACTTAAATCTATAAAGTAAGGAGGTAATTATGCCTAGAGGAGATAGAACAGGACCGGATGGACTGGGACCAAGAACAGGAAGAGGTCTCGGATACTGCAGCGGATATGCAAGCCCTGGTTTTACAAAGGGCCCCGGAAGGGGTATGGGGCGCGGTTACGGCAGAGGCTATGGCCGCGGATTCAGACAGGGTTTTGGAAGGAGAAATGCTTTCTATGATTATGCACCTGCCCCGTATTATTACGAAGAACCTGCCCCGCCCGAAGATGAGAAAAAGTATCTGGAAGAAGAGATGCAGATTCTCAAAGAACGCATTGATCAGGTCAAAGAACGTCTGGACTCCATTTCCGAAGACAAATAACCCAATAAGGCGGGAGTAATTCTCCCGCCTTTTCTCAACAATAATTCTGTTGCCTTAATCACCTTTTTCATATAGAATATTGCTAAAAAGGAAATGAATGAAGGTTATTGTTACAGGCGGCGCCGGTTTCATTGGTTCACATCTTATAAATCGTCTGCTCAACAAAGGCAATGAGATTGTCTGTCTTGACAATCTCCGCACAGGCAGCCTTAAAAATATTGAACACTTCCGTGATAACCCCCTATTCCATTTTAAGGAGCATGATGTCATTGACCCCTATGATATCAAAGCTGACTGCATCTATAATCTTGCATGCCCCGCTTCACCTGTTCATTATCAGAAGGATCCTGTCAATACAATGAACTCAACTGTTGAAGGTGTGCGCAATGCAGTAAACAATGCACTCAAATACAGTATCCCCCTGCTCCAATCATCCACATCGGAGATATACGGTGACCCGCTTGAGCATCCCCAGAGTGAGGATTACTGGGGCAATGTCAATCCCCTGGGGCCGAGAGCATGCTACAATGAAGCAAAACGCCTCGGTGAGACATTGATGTACAATTATCACGAGCAATACGGTCTTGATATGCGCATAGTGAGGATATTCAATACATACGGTCCCAATATGCAGATGAATGACGGCAGGGTTATTTCCAATTTTATTATACAGGCTCTTCAGAATGAGGATATAACAATATACGGTGATGGAACACAGACGCGGTCTTTCTGCTATGTGGATGATATGATAGACGGGCTGATAAAAATGATGGAGAGCAGTGTCCACGGTCCTGTCAATATAGGCAATGATAATGAGACCACAATTCTTGAACTTGCCCGGAAGGTCATTGAACTCTGCAAAAGCTTGTCCAATATATCCTTCAAGGCATTGCCTGAGGAGGATCCCAGAAGAAGAAAACCGGATCTGCAGCTGGCAAAAGAAGTACTGAACTGGCAGCCCCGGGTTTCCCTTGATGAAGGTCTGAAAAGGACCATAGAGTATTTCCGCTCACTCTTTGAACATTAATACAAGGGAGGATTTATCAATAAGATAATTGAGACATTGATGTCACACAGGTCAATCAGGCAATATACCGCGGAAACTGTTGACGACAGTACCATTGAAACCATTGTAAGAGCAGGCCAGCAGGCTGCATTTGCCTCACAGGCATATTCCTTTCTGCTCAAGAGGGACAGTGGGAATAATCCATTCCATGCTCCCCTGCTTTTTACTGTCTGCATTGATGCTTATAAATTTGAATGTATTATGAATAAAAGGGGCTGGGATGAAACTGCAATGAATGATGTTTTCCTCTTTATCCTCAATATGCAGGATGCATGCTATGCTGCCCAGAATCTCGTTATTGCAGCAGAATCAATGGGCCTGGGGACATGCTATCTGGGAATGACTCCCTATAATGCTGAGAAAATTGCAGATGATTACTCACTCCCCGAAAGGGTATTTCCCTTTGTTCAGATTACTGCCGGTTATCCTGCAGAAAATCCCAAGCCGAGACCCCGGTATCCTCTTGATTTCACACTCTTTGAGGATAAGTACGGGTTTTCGGAGGAGACACTGGATAGTGCAATGGAGAGAATGGACCTGGGCTATCTCCGAGAGGATTATTATAAGAAAGCGGGATATATGATACCTCTTAAGGGAAAGGAGGAGACACATGATTACAGCACGTATTCCTGGACAGAGCATATATCCAGGAAATGGGGGCAATGGTATCCACAGAAGGACAGTATTTTAAAGATACTGTCAAGATGCGGATTTGGTATTGCAGACAAGAATAACAATTCCTGACACCGCGGCTTCACCGACTTTATAAATCATATTATTTCCTTACTTACATTCGGCATATACTATTGCTTGTTTTTTATTTCCATTATACAACAGTTGCACTAATTTTTTGAGACTAATTAAATTTCAAAGAGTCCCGTGAACTTGAAAAAGAGGAGTGATTCAATACCGGGTGAACTCTCTGAATTTGCATTTTTCTGATATCTGTAACCGATGTACAGATTTTTATAGGAATCATATTCATATTCAAGAAAGAAAAATATACGGTCTGTAATCTCATTGTATTCTGATTCATAGAAATAGTCCTCTTCAAAACCCGCGTATATTCTTTCATAGATACATTCAATATTCATAAAATTCACAGGACTGACAGATACACCTGTACTGACAGAATGTGTATTCCACTGAGGCGTAATTTCATCAAGCATATCAATACTCGTTGCTGAAAGAGAGGTGTCTGTTCCGAATTCCTGATAAGAATAACGAGCCCAGAAAGATAATTCAGGCAGGGGCATAATATTGGTTCCTGCATTCAGATAGAAGTTCTTTCCGACATTAACTTTTGTATAGTCAATACCATAACCGAATCTCGTGTACCCATTCAAACTGATGTATTTATTGATTCTGCTGTACAGATATATGTTCGGGTAAGTATATGTGAGCATTGTATTATAGACATCTGATCTTATCCATTTATAACTGATTCCCGTATGTGTGTTACTGAAAATATCCGCATTGATATCCAGTGACTGATAATACTCTATAGAGTCAGAGAATTGTGTTATAAAATACTGGGGCGTATCCCACTTTGTATCAAAACCGAAATCCTCGGCAAGAGTTAATGACTTGACCCATCTGCTCTGAGGTCTGAATATTCTCCCCACATATCCGCCTATATGCTGATTATCATTATCCGTTATATACCCCATATCATTATTGAAGGATGGTTCAATACCGCCTATGTGAATCATTGCAGTCCAGTTGTCTGTTATATAACGGGAGAATTCATCATAGTAGAATCCATAGGACTGATCAGCTGTGTCAGTATAAGAAACACCCGTGACAAAATTATGTCTCCATAAGCCCGGCCATCTGAACATTCCGTCAGCTGAAACTACTGCATTGGAATAATGATAATCCCTATTGTATCTGTATAGGGACATTATGCCAAGGTCAGCTGCATCAAACAGATAACGCCACCTGCCGAGACCTGCAAAAGCCTCATTATTGGAAACATTGGGGTCTGTCTTGTCATATGCCGCAATTAATCCTCCCTGTGCATTTTGCCCTTTAAATGTGTACCGGCCTGCAATATAGGGATTTACTATTGCCCTTGAGTAGAATATCTCATTGTCAGTATCAAAAACCGCCTGCTCCTCTATGAAGAAGGGTCTGTATTCGCTGAGGTATATGGGATATCTGTTATTAAAATCCATATAAAGCGGATCTCCTTCCAATTGGGAATAATCGGGATTGAATGCAATATTGATTACAGAAGAGGTCTGCAGTGGTATTTTTACATCAAATCCCGCATTGGCATATGTTCTCTCTACTGCAAAGTCATTGCCGTAAACACTGTACGGCATAATTTGTATTCTTTCCCTCTCCCTCTTAACACCCTGCAAACTATATGGTTCCAATGCATTGAATTCATCTGCGGGATTTCTTGACTCAGGCCCATAACAGAATCCCAATTCGTTTTTATAGGATATATATCTGTAGAAATTGAGATTCCAGGTGATTGAATCATCATCTGACATGCGGAAATTATTGAATGGTATCTTCATTTCAAGATCAATCCCTCTACCTGTTCTTCTCATTTCATATTCAATCTCACTGTCCCATGTCATATCAAAATCAACACCGTGTTTATCAAG
>JAXHVG010000234.1:0-5216 GCA_034189245.1 Caldifarciminota bacterium | reverse complement strand
TGATAAAGCATGTAATTCCTTTACATGCATATTTATCATATTGACAAATATGCAATAAGAATTTAAATTATATATAAAAAGGAGAGTCCATGCCGGCAAGTTTTATAACACATAATGACAATCAGATATTGTATCTTGATGTAACCAATTCCCCGGATGTTGAAACGAGCATGGCTCAATTTGATGAAGCAAAGCGCATATGCCAGATGCAGCCGGAGAAATCCGTGCTTCTGCTCACAGATGTAACTGGTGCTCATTACAATACAGAAGCAACAAATCACATGAAAGAATTCTCTGCAGCTGTCACACCGTATATCAGGGCAAGTGCTGCTGTAGGCGTCACTGGTATAATGAGGATTATTGTGCGTTCACTGATCAGGATATCAGGGAGGGGTATCAGGATATTTGACTCACTTGATGAAGCAAAGGACTGGCTTGTTGAACAGGCTGAGGATTAGAACACATATAATCCCTGCATAATCATTATTGAAATACATCTTCACTGCATTATAATTAAGATGAGGTAAAGATGAAAAATAGCTTTAATGTATATTCAACTACAGCAGATATAGGTTTGAAAGTGTGCGGCAGTTCCCTTGATGAAATATTTGTCAATGCTGCGCTGGGATATTACAGTATATTAAATATTCCCCGGGAGCATAATACCCAATCTGATAAAACTATTGACCTGAAAGCCAAGCAGAAGGAAACACTTCTTGTTGATATGCTCAATGAGCTTATCTATATATATGAGACAGAGGGTTTTATTGGTGAAAATGCGAGTGCTGAACTGCATTGCCCTAAGGAGTACATTCTTCATATGCATTTGAAGGGATACCTTTGCCCTATGGAGACCGGGAATCCCGATGTTCTTGTAAAGGCAGCGACATACAGCAATCTGGCAGTGAAAGAAATGCAGGACCATTGGGAAGCCAATATTATCTTTGATATTTGAGGCTGGAGTATGAAACGTATTGATAAGAATACAGTGATTATTGAAAAAAGCGGTGACATGAAAACAGACAGCATCATATTTATCAATGATAAACTTGAACAATTCCTGGAGGAAAGCGCAACAAAACAGATATCTGATGTTGCATGTCTTGACGGTATCAGGGGCAATGCCATGGCAATGCCGGACATACACTCCGGATACGGATTCCCGATTGGCGGTGTTGCGGGATTTGACACATCTAACGGCATTATTTCTCCGGGTGGTGTGGGGTATGACATCAACTGCGGTGTGAGGTTTCTCAAGACCAATCTCACTGAGGATGATATTAGTGCTGAAATAAAGAACATTGCTTCTGCAATATTTTCAAATATACCGTCCGGTGTAGGATCATCGGGAAGCATCAGTATAAAGAAGCATGATTTCATAAGCATTATGAAACAGGGGGCTCACTGGCCTGTATCCAAGGGCATGGGTTGTGATGAGGATATTGACAATACGCAGCTCACCGGCAGAATGCCGGATGCTGACCCTGCTTCAGTGTCAGAAAAGGCAGTCAAGAGGGGGCTCAAGCAGCAGTCCACACTGGGGTCAGGCAACCATTTTGTGGAATTGCAGGTTGTTGACAGTATTCTGGACAATGAGACAGCTCAGAAATGGGGGCTTTTCAAAGGTCAGGCAGGTGTTATGATTCACACCGGGTCCAGGGGATTCGGTCATCAGATATGCACTGATACACTCAAGTATATCAACAATAACAGATACGGGCTCACTATACCCAACAGGCAGCTGGCTTCAGTGCCATTTGACAGTGAAGAAGGCAGGAAATACTTCTCTGCCATGAAATGCGCATCCAATTATGCCTGGTGTAACAGGCAGATAATTATGCATAAAATAAGGGATGTACTGACAAGTGTACTGAGCATAAGTCCTCAAATGCTCGGAGCCGATCTCCTATATGATGTATCGCACAATATTGCTCTTGTTGAGGAACACAGTATTGATGGTGTGAAGGAAGAGCTTATTGTCCACAGGAAGGGAGCAACAAGATCTTTCGGACCCGGAGACAGCAGATTGCCTCCCCGTTTCAGGAATACGGGTCAGCCGGTGATAATACCGGGGGATATGGGTACTGCCTCATATATTATGAAGGGTATGCGGAAGGCAATGGATGTTTCCCTCGGTTCAACTTGTCATGGTGCAGGTAGGATAATGTCCAGAAAAGGGGCATTGAAAAAGATGTCTGCAAGTGATGCAGTAAAGGAGATGAGATCAAGGAATGTCTATGTACTGGCAGCATCAAACAGAACAATAAGGGAGGAGATGCCTGAAGCATACAAGGATATATCGGATGTAATCAGCACTGTGCACAATGCCGGATTGTCATCTGCTGTTGCCCGCTTGAGACCTCTGGCAGTTATCAAAGGTTAGGGTGAAGGTGTCTTTGTCACAATAATATTCATACCCTCAGAATCCGCTTTAAGTGAATGTGGGACAGCCTTGGGGCTGAAAATAAAGTCACCTGAATGCACATTCTCTGTTTCATCTCCAATAGTGACAGATCCCTGTCCTTCAATAATATAGAATATCACATCCACAGGTGTTATATGGGAAGGCACTGTCATTCCCGCCTTGATATGCATCTCAATTATTTCAGCTTCATCCCTGCTGATCATCTTCCATGCATTGAAATTCCTGTTTCTCTTGAACATCTCAGTACTGTCTGTATTGATTATTTTCATAATGCTCCTTTAAGAGAGGGGCTTTAAAGCCCCTCTTATTAATTAACGGGCTGTTAACTCACCTGTATAGTCATCACCGAGAATATCCTTCAAATCCTCATCAGCTGTCTTTACAGGCATAAGATTGAATTTCTCCTGAAGTATCTCAAAGACAGGTGCCTTGATAAATGCAGGCAATGTCGGCCCCAGACGTATATCTGTAATACCGAGATAGAGAAGAGAGAGAAGAATGCATACTGCCTTCTGCTCAAACCATGAAAGTATGAAGTGGAGGGGAAGAGAATTCACGTCAGTATCCAGAGCATCGGCAAGAGCAACAGCTATCTGAATAGCAGAGTATGCATCATTGCACTGTCCTATATCAAGGAGTCTCGGTATGCCTTCAATTTCACCGAAATCCATTTTATTGAATCTGTATTTACCGCATGCCAATGTCAGTATAACACTGTCCTCGGGTACATGGCTGGCAAAATCCGTGTAATAATTCCTTCCCGGTTTTGCTCCGTCGCATCCGCCAATGAGGAAGAAATTCTTGATCTTGCCGTTCTTTACATGGTCCAGCACAGTGTCTGCGACCGAAAGAACAGCATTCCTGCCAAATCCTACTGTGATGTATTTCTCCTCTCCGTCTTCCTTGAATCCTTCTTCTGCCAGTGCTTTTTCAATAACAGGGGAGAAATCATCCCTGTCAACATGCTCAACACCGGGCCAGCCAACCAGACCTGTCGTGAATATCCTGTCCTTATAGGAATCCTTGGGTTTCTGAATGCAGTTTGTTGTCATTAGTATTGCACCGGGGAATGCATCAAATTCCTTTCTCTGGTCCTGCCAAGCTCCGCCGTAATTGCCTGCAAGATGGCTGTACTCCTTGAGTTTGGGATAAGCCAGTGTCGGGAGCATCTCCCCGTGTGTATAAACATTGATGTCTTTGCCCTCAGTCTGTTTAAGCAGTGCATCCAGATCCTTCAGATCGTGGCCTGAAACAAGTATTGCCTTGCCTTTCTTGGGTGTTATCCTCACTGTTGTGGGTTCAGGATGACCATATGTCTCTGTATTGGCTTTATCAAGCAGCTCCATTGTCGTAATATTCTTCTCACCGACTTCAAGAGCCTTACCCAGAAGTGTGTCATTATCATGACTGTCATCATCAAGGAATGCCATAATACTGTGGAAGAATTGATAGAGATCACTATCATCATGCCCCAGAATATGTGCATGGTCAGCATAGGCGGCAACACCCTTGATCCCGTAGAGAATCAGATGATAGAGTCCTGCTCTTACTTCACCAAGACGCTCCACATCCTTATCAAGCGTGTATTGTGAAGCAAGTTCAAGCATGCCCTCTATATCCTCGGGCGGCTCTACTGCATTGTCATTGATATCTCCTTTGATATCTAAGCGGAGATACTCTTCCTTTGTTATTTTGAGTATCTCCCAGGCCTTCCTTATCATTACTGCAATATCCTCTTTATCAAAATTGACATTGGTCACAGTAGTGAAGAGTGCCTCAATGACAAATACATCCGCTTCCCTTGTGTCTGCTCCATTCTCATGGAGACCGAGTGCATATTTTGAGATCTGTTTGACATAATGAATTAAGAGATCCTGCATGTCTGCGGTCTCCGGGTCCTTGCCGCAGACTCCAAAGGCTGTGCATCCCTGCTGTTTGGCTGTTTGTTCGCATTGATAACAGAACATATTAACCTCCTTGATTAATATTATCAATTATATCTTTCAATGTATTGGAATTAAGATAATCTATGAACTCATTGGATAATTTACCGAGAGTATCTCCGAAAACACATCTTTTGAAAGGACATTTAATCCTGTTAAAGGGGCATTGAGTTGTCTGCAATTTTCCTTCAAACAGCTCATAAATATCTTTCATCAGTATATCTTCGGGTTTTTGTATCAACTGGAATCCTCCGGAAGGTCCGCGGATAGAATCTACATAACCTGCCTTAGCCAGGATCTGCATAATTTTGGACAAATGATTGGCAGAAGTACCGGTTTCGGCAGCTATTTGCTTAACTGTAATCCTCTTATCTTCAATGTTAATCAAAGCTAGTGCATGGAAAGCCAGATAGGTCGCTTCTGATAGATTGATGATTGAACCCACAATGTCTCCTTGTTTAATTGGTATAATAGTACCATAATACTTAAATATGTCAAGCCCTAATTTCCGGGCTTGACAAAATAACAATGTAAATTATATTATTAATGTAAAGAAAATAATTTCAAGAAACACGTTACAAAAGGAGGTACTTATGGGTAAAGAAATAAAAAAATACAGTCCTCTAAGTGATCTGCTTAATCTCAGGAAGGACATGGATGACTTTTTCGGTTCCAGATTACCCGGATCACTGTTTGACAACTACTTCTCTGAGGATACATGGGCACCACTGATAGATATAGAAGAGAATAAAGATGAATTTGTCATCACTGCAGAATTGCCGGGCATGAAGAAGGATGATATTGACATATCCATTGATAATAACACGCTTGTCATATCCGGTGAGAAA
>JAXHVG010000233.1:0-5281 GCA_034189245.1 Caldifarciminota bacterium | reverse complement strand
GGTTATAAATGGTGCAAGTATGATCTGACCGGATTTATAGGGGAATCCTGTCCTCATATTACCCAGTGAATCCAGTGAATAGATAGTACCGTAATAATCTGCAAAAACAATGATGCTTTCGTCTGATATATGGGATATTGCTGTAATATTCCGTGAATAGTATGAGTATTCTTCTAGTATATTGCCGTAATTATCAAATACAAAGAATCCATTTATAGTACCCAGCAGAATTTCATAGATTGAATCATTATTAACATCTGCAATTACAGGAGAGGCAATGAGATAACCGTAATCTTCAATAGTGAAAACAGAAGAATTGGCGGAGAGCGCATTCATTACAATGATCGCTGTTGTATCTGAGTGCAGTCCTCCGCCCATAACTATATCATCTTTATAATTGTTATCCAGATCACCGACTGCAGGGCTATTCTCACTGAAACGCGCGCTCTTTACAGTAAAGGGTGTTATTTCATCCATATCATTATTGAATATCCTCAGATAACCGTCTCCACTTACTGCAATGATCTCATCTTTCTGGTCATTATCAAGATCCCCGGCATTGAATGAACCGCTTGCATAGAGACGGCTGCTGTTGATACTGCCGTAGAAGAATCCAGAGAGCTTTGTGGCTGACCGGCTGACTGAGAAGACGGGGTTTACCATAACAGTATCATTATACTCAATTCTTCTTCCTGCAATATCATACATCTCAAACCTGTAATAGAGGCTTTGGGATGAAATATCCTTATCTGTCACATAATCCGTACTGTAATGAATACTGTCAATGAGTGTAAATGGCCCCTTTTGAGAAACAGCTCTGTAAATAAAGCCCCTTACTTTGCTGTTATTTTTGTATATCTTTATACCCTCTGCACTGACATCAGTGGAAATCATCACTGATTCTTCTATACCATTGAAACTGTAATTATATGCTCTGCTGTTTACATGAATGCTCAGTTTATAACTTGACGATGAGAGTTCATTGTAATTCTTTGCTCTTGTTTTGATATCTGTCATTATAAGTGTATCGCCGGCGGCAATATCTGCATAGAAAAGTGAATCCAGTACTGCGAATGAATCGGCTTTCAGGGAAATTGTGCAAGCAGGCAGATTGTGCCTTGAATTATTGATCAGGATTAATGTATCAATATTGCCCGGTCTGTTTCCGCTGCCTATGACAAAATCGGCTATGCTGATATTATCAGGGGTTATATCAATAGAGAATGGGAGTGTGTACATAGTACCGTCAATATTGAAAAGACCTTCATCACTGATCCGGCTTTTATATAGGGGGGATTTGTAATTGCTTACAGACAACGAGAACTGCACGCCCTGACCACTGTTTAGTGATTCAATGCTTTTGACAGCATCAATCTGGAACAGGGAGTCGGAGAGTGAAATATTCACAGACATACTGTCAATTGAATAATTGCTGTTATTTGTCACTGTGAGTACTGCCTGGGACTGTGAATAATCAAAATAGACTGAATCCAGTGAAACAGAGGGAATCTTGACTATCCTTATTGTGTCAATCAGAGGCACTGATGAACTATAATATATACCCACTACAATGATTGAATCACTGAATGAATTATCAAATACAGCAGTTCCTGACAGGTCAGTTGAATCCCTGTATATCTTATCATTGTCAATAATTGTTACAATTGCATTGTGTATATTGTATGAACCGTCACTGACCTGTATTTTCAGGGAATGACTGTTATTGAATGTATCAGGGATATCTGCATATAATTCATTGATTCCTGAATGGAAAACAGGCAGTGAGACAAAGCCCATTGTATTGATTGATGCCCTGAAATAGAGATAATGGTTGTTAAGTGCAGGGGGGAGTGCCTGACCGAAATAATGGGTTGTTCCATCAAAGAGTATATTCCAGAAATTATCCATAATGGACTCTGCATGTGTCCAGCCTGTCCTGGTAAATCCTGTATATGATGTAATGCCGGAACGCGGGGATTTAATCAGGGCTTCTGAAACAGATTCAGAATCAAAAGCATTGGGTGAACATCCCAGAGAAAACATAATTGAATATGTGCTGCTCTCATTATTGAGCATTGATGTATCGGATGAGAAAAATTCCGTTTCAGTTTCATACATTCCCATACCCATCCAGAATCTGTGGGAATGGTCAACATGATTGACAGCATAATAGCCTGAATTCAGATGAGATGAGAATGAATATACATTAAGCTGCTCATCGCCCTTTTCCCACAATGGGGTATCCCTGAATGTATCTTCAATAGGGGAGTATATCTTATAACTGTTCATCCCGCGGATATTTTCCAGATAAGTGATATTATCACTCATTTCCTGCCCGCTTCCGTCAGTAAGACCGCTTGTGAGGCTTGAGCCTGCAAGCAGCATATTCCGAATATTGTCCGGATTATTGTGAAAGATATACTGTCTGAATTTATCCAGCATAACATTGAGTTCTGAAATATCGGAGAATGGAATGCGGCTTACTGCAATATCAGGATAACCGTCAATAATATCAACACTGAATTCGCCGATGGTATTATCATTATCCTCATTCCAGTCACCGTCCATATCACTATAGTACAGGTCTGTCGGTACAAAACCCTCATAGAGATAATTGTTATTGTAACCCATCCTTACAGGAACAATATCTACATCTCCGCCAATAAGGACAAATCTTACTCCCTTACTGAAATACTGTTCTTTCAGGTAATTTCTTATTCTCTCCGGTTTATCTGCTCCACTGTAATGATTGTATATATAATCTGTTGAAACAATGATTGTTCTCAGCCCCATCAATTGATTGAGACGGATGAATGAATCAAATGCCCCCAGATAGGTGCTGTCTGTTACAATAATCATGTCCAGAGTGGAAGAGAAAGTGCCCTTGCTCTGCTCTGTAATTACTGTTGCATTTGATGAGTTTACGGGTAGTTCCAGTCTGCTGGCCGGAATCTCTTTATCCGAACTGCTGTAGTCAATAATCAGTTCACAATTACTGATACTGTAAGTCACACAGTCGCGGTTGATGAATGGGAAAAGTGCTATCTCTATTATTGTGTTTGATCCGGAGTGTCCTGTGGAGATTATTTCATGATGAGCAGCAGGACTCCCATTGAAATGTGTCCTGCTGTCTAATGAGTAGAATGGCTCAGGATACAGATACTGTGCTTTGCCTGTATGGACCTCTGAACTGTACTTTGCGTCAATTGAATGTATCTGCTGTCTGCCTTCAAGTATTATTGTCCTATACATTACAATATGACCTGTGCTGTCATGGTAATTCTCATAATTACCTGATTTCATGTCACTGTCAATGTCATAGTGAATCCGGGCTGTACTGCCCATTACTGCGATTGCCAAGATGATTGAGAAGAAAATTAAAAGTGTTTTCATTTTATAGCCTCCTTACTGCTGCCCTTATATAGAACAAGATCCCTGCCAACAGTAAGGTAAGCAATAGCGGGGCTTAACGATACTCTTTTTGTAGAACCCGTAATGAAAGCATTACAGAGTTTCATTGTATTTACAGAAGGCTGTTTTTGGTGTGAAATACCGTCTTGTTAGGGTGACGGTTCCGGCTGACTGGTTTTTTCATGTGTCAATGGTGAATGAGAATAGTTTCAAGTTACAGGTTTTCAGGTTTCATGGATTGATTGTAGGGGCGGAGCGACGCGGCAATCCCCTTATTGCTATTCATTCCGATTTCTTGTAACTTGGAACTTGAATCTGATCTTATCAAATCACACGAAAGCACCATTATCCGTGAGCAGCTCTGCTGCGATTTCTCCCTATGCGCTCTACACGTTCTACTCGGTCTAATCGCTCTCAGATACGCATCACGATAGATTCATATCCTGCAGACCGAGGTCTCTAAAGTATGTTCTTCTTTGACCAGGGTACTGAATACAGTTAGATTATTATCCTTAATAAGCGGTACAGTAATCCTGATGATTGCATTGGCCTCTATTGTAAAAGCATTGATGTGTATATCCTTTATACTGATCCCCTCTTCTCTGTCATAAATCCTGATATAAACATTAACTGTATCACTCTTTTCATTATTATTGAAAACCCTCAGAATATATGTGCCTTCCTTAATAAAGCATCCGGCTACTTCCACTGAATGGATAGAGGAGGGGAGGGAGGATGTATCCTTCAAGGGAGGGGGAGCAGCCGGTTGTACTTCATTATATATAGGAGGTATGATTATTGATACGGATAATGAACCTGAATCAGAAGAAGCAGATGCAATCAGTACAGTCAGGATGAGAATTGAAAATGCGAGTGAAAATATCTTTTTCATAATAACCTCTTTCTCTATTAATATTGCATAATGCATGCCATTGATAAGTTGGTGTATTCCCGGAACTTAAGAGAAACACCGATTCAATGATGTGTCGTAATAATATTACAGTGGTTATGAAATCATACACAAATGACAGTATTCGGAGTAAAAGTAAAATTCATTCAATGGGTCCGGTGAGTAAAGACACATCGTAGATGAAGTGAAAAGCCGTCAATTTCCTGGAGTCAAAAACATCAGTGTAATAGACAGGTAATGAAGAAAAACATCCCCTAAGTCCATATATTCCTGCAATTACATAACATTTGATCCAATTCCCGGGGACAGCCCTTGCGATTTGAGCAAATTGACAAAAATATCGGTTCTTCTCCATATTAGTTGGTGGATTTACCGGGAAACGCCTGTTTAGCCTTTAATTCAAAGTATTGTATATCGGTATAACCGTAAGCATTGCTTTCATCATGTCCGAATTATCACAATCTCTGACAATATACATCTTAAATCTAATTTCAACGGGTGTCCCTTTACCCTTATTTTGTCAAAACAACCCTCCAATTCCCAGGGACGGTCCTTGAAATTCAAGCGATTTCTGTCCTGTTATTTATTAACTTACACTGATGTTCATTCCAAGTCCTCTTATTTATGCACTTATAAATTTATATTTTTGTCAATTTGCTCAAATATCAAGGACCGTCCCCGGGAATTGGACATAAGTCATGTAATTGCACAAATAACGGGGTTTAGAGTATGTTTTCGCTGTTTCCCGATATATGTTATAATTTTAAAATTTCCGGCACTTGACAGTCTTCAATTCATTTAATTTTATCTCTTTTTACCAACTCTTTTGGAGAAGAACCACTTCTATAACTTCTATGTCTAATTATTAATTAACTTATGACTCTCTGTTTCCTAAATAAACTTATTATGCAACTTACAAATACTCATTTTTGTAAAAAGTTATAGAAGTGAAGGACCGTC
>JAXHVG010000232.1:0-3858 GCA_034189245.1 Caldifarciminota bacterium | reverse complement strand
CATCAGGATAGTACTTATCGCCTGTAAAGGAATCCTTGAAATCAGGGGGGTATCTGTATCCTGTTGAATAGCCCATTTCCTTCATCATTTTCGTGGGAGCATTTCTCAGTTTCATGGGGACAGGATAATCAGAGTATTTCTTTGCATCCTTCATAACCCTGTTGAAAGCATTGTACACAGCAATTGATTTGGGGGATAATGCTAAATACACCGCACATTGAGCAAGAGCCAGTTCTCCTTCAGGGGATCCGAGTATGGAATAAGTCTTGTATGCATTGACAGCAAGATTGAGAGCATTAGGATCAGCATTCCCTATATCCTCGGATGCTATACGTATCATCCTTCTTGCAATATACAGGGGATCCTCTCCTCCTGACAGCATTCTTGCAAGATAAAACAGTGAGGCATCAGGATCAGAGCCTCTCACTGATTTATGAAATGCCGAGATGAGATTGAAATGCTCTTCACTGTTCTTATCATACTTGATGAATTTTTCAGAGAGTATTTTCCTCAATTCCCTGACATCAGTTATACCAGGAAGCATTTTGCGGAGATTATCTATAATATTGAGTGCCTGCCTGGCATCCCTGTTTGAGAAAAGGGCAATATAGCTGATAATATCATCACTGAGTGATATGCCGATATGGCCAGCTGCATTCTCTATTATCTGTTTTATGTCATCCACTGAGAGCTGTTCAAATACAATAACATTGGTTCTGGAGAGCAGTGCATTGTTAACCTCAAATGAGGGATTTTCTGTTGTAGTTCCAATAATATAAATATTGCCATTCTCTACAAAAGGAAGAAGAGCATCCTGCTGGGCTTTATTCATTCTGTGGATTTCATCAATTATGATATATACGGATTGTCCCTTTGTTTCATCTGTGAGTTTCCTGAATGTCTTGGTTGAGAATGAGACACCATTGATATTCATCACAGGCAGATTGAACTGCTTTGTAATAATATTTGCTATTGTTGTTTTCCCTGAACCGGGCGGACCGTAAAAAATCAGTGATGATGGCCTCTTGCTGTCTATTATAATCCTCAGAATACCATTATCAGCGAGCAAATGCCTCTGACCTATGAAATTCTCCAGTGAAGACGGCCGCATTTCCTCTGCAAGCGGTTTATCAGAAGCCATACTCTCCCTTCAGTATAAAGACAGCAATGCGCTTATGCGGGAAACTTCTCTTTGTAATGACAGTAGTATAACATATATTATCAGGGTGTTCACAGTCAATACATTTTCCTGCGTCTGTACATGGGGTTGACAGATCAAAGCGTCTGCAGTTAAGTACTGCAGCAGTGTTCTTGGCTCTCTCAATTGCACTGTTCAGATTATCGGTGATCTTATTGGTGCCTGTTATGAGAATAACACGTCCGGGTCCGAATGTGATTGCTCCTACACGATTGCCCCTCTTGTCAATATTTACAATCTGACCGTCAGAAGAAAGACCATTGATGCCGGCAAAATAGATATCAGCTGTAAGTGCTTTTCTTTCTGATGCAAGCTTTGCATCAGGATTATCACCCTTTCTCTCAATATATGTACTGCCCTTTGATATTATGAAATCCTTGAGACCCAGCCGGGTAATTGTAGTAGAACCTCCAAAAGCAAAAGAATCATTTTTATCCAGTTCTGCCAATATACGTTCTTTCAAACCATCCATACTGTCAAAATAAACAGCATCAAAATGATGGGCATTCAAATTCTTCACGGTCTGTTTAACTACTCTATCCAATATAGAATCCTCCTGCAATTGGGACAATGAATAATGTTTTCATTCTTGTCTGTTTTTGATATGAATTCAGTGGGAAGCTGGGTGAAACAGCCGTAACATACGCCGTCAACAACCTGAGCCAATGCTCTGACCTTGTAGCGTTTCAGTATCCTGTCATATTCCTGAAGTATGCTGTTGTCAATCTTCTTCCTTATACTGTCACGGAGTTTCTCTATCTCCTTTGCCTTTGCCTGCATCCGGAATCCTATCTCCTCCTCTGTATCCTTTACTCTCTGCATCTGCATTTCACTGAGCTGTGTATCCAGATCTGATAATTGAATCAATAATGCCAATTGTTTATTCATTCGCCTTCCTCCCCGTTATTTTCCAGTTTCTCTATCATTTCAATAAATTCCTCCTTTGAATCTATATCCATGAAATCATTATTCTTGGTCATCTTCCTGGAGAGAGCAGCAATTTTACCCAGTAGAATAAGGTATTGATTGGCAGTATCCAGGGGAGGAGCCATAATAAGAAAAATTATATGGACAGGCTTGCCGTCCATTGAATCATATTCTATGCCTTTTTTGCTGACGCCTATGTAGAGCTCCAGTTTATCCAGAACAAGTGAGCGGGCGTGCGGTATGGCAATTCCCTTGCCTATTCCTGTTGTACCCAGCACCTCTCTCTGTTTGAGTGAGTGGGCAATCAATTTTTTCTTGTCCTCGGGAAAATCAGTTTTGGCGAGCATCTCCTCTATTGCCGAGTCCTTCTTTCTGCTCTTCAGACTGAGAATTATATTCTCCTCTTTAATAAAATCCTTTATCATAAAACCTCCTAAATCTTTATTGGCAGGTTAATACTTATTTGATATGTAAGACCGCCCTGCATATAATCATCAGGCAGTCCCTCTATTGCCATGTCTATCCTGTACTCTGCAGATGAATAACCCAATCCGAGAGTGAATGTAATGACTTCAAGTCCGTAAATTTCCTTGAAGACAGCCCCGCCCCTTATTGACGGTGAACCTGTGAGAATAGAGGATAAGAATGAATTGTCCGAGAATTGTCTGTAGAATGTATATTCAATGCCGCCTTTGTATATGAAAGGCATATTGCTTTTGAAGATCCTGTCAATATCAAGCAATAAGACAAGACCTGCTGCAGGGAAGAATGAAACACCTGCTGTTGCTGACAGCGGAATTATCTGTCTTTCATAATCTATCACATTGCCGTCTTTACTGTCTCCGGACCAGTAAATGTGTGTAAGCAGATTCCTGACAGAAATACCGCCGGCAAAACTCCCTCCTTTATAGAGGAATCCCAAATCCAGACCATATCCATTACCTGTTGATATATCGGTGAATGCGGAATCCGCAATGCCTGCTGAATCCCTGTAAAGATCAGCCTGGGCAAAACTGCCCCTCAGATACTTGAGATTAAGACCGAGCACAAAGGGCAGTGCATACCGTTCTGATACACCTGAATAAGATGTCAGAGTCAGTATATATTCATCCAGTGAAACATCCAGGTCCCTTTCAATATTACTGCCCGGAATTTCCCTGTCAGCATAGGATTCACTGTAAAGCGGATGGTAGGACAATCCTCCCTGAAATGTTATTATGGAGAGATATGATACATGTCTTCCGTAAACAGACGGTTCATTGTTGATGAGCCGTGATACAGTTGCATTGGACTCATCAGCATATGAGATATGTATAAACCCTTGGCTCAGGAAGGATACTGATGCGGGATTGTAGAAAGATCCTGTGATATTGCCCGGCAAACCGGTACCGGCTCCCCCCAGTGCCTTGATTCTTGCAGAGGGCAAAGAGGAGGGATAGTCATCGGGAACAGGCGGAGATTTTGCAAATATCAGCAGATATACCGGGATAAATAACAAGAATATTATCTTTCTCATCAATACTCCTTTACTTCTTCAGGATTATTGATAACTCTCAGGACACCCATTACCAATGCCTCAATCTCGTCTTCTCCGGGATACACGGTGATAGGGGCAATGAATCTGGTATGTTCTTCAATCATATCAGTCAGTTCCGGATTGTAGGCAATACCGCCTGTTATTATGATCCGGTCAACTATGCCTTTGAGTACTGCCGCCATACTGCCAATATACT
>JAXHVG010000231.1:0-2313 GCA_034189245.1 Caldifarciminota bacterium | reverse complement strand
CCTGTAGCGATGGGCACAACGTAAGCTGTAGTCGAAGAAGTTCCAGGAGCCGCCGCGGAGAACCCGGCTGCTTCCACTGCTCGGTCCCTCCGGATTACTGCTCGGGCTGCTGCTGTAATATTCTTCACCATACCAGTCACTACACCATTCATATACATTGCCTGCCATGTCCATTAAACCATAAGGACTCTGGCCTCTCTTATAACTGCCTACAGGGCTGGTGTAAGCAAACCCGTCATTGACAGTTTTGTCTATCCAATCCCAATTCTCATATTTTGATAGGGATTTGTCAGCTAAATTACATTTATCTCCATTCGGTTCACTGTTTCCCCATGGGTACTTCCTTGCATCTGTTCCCCTCGCTCCCTTCTCCCACCGAGCTTCTGTGGGTAATTTCAGTCCTGCCCAGCCGCAGTATGCCTTGGCGTCATACCAGTCAACATTCACTACAGGGTAATCGGGGTAAGCAGTAAAGTAATTGCTCATGCCGTTAAAATCCGGGTCCTTTGGATAATCCCTATTGGTCTCATCGCAGAACTGCTTGTACTGCTTGTTCGTTATCTCATATTTACTTATATAGTAGCCGTCAAGGTACACTGTGTGAACCGGCTCTTCATTATCATCTCCGCCACTGCTGCCCATTGTGAACTTGCCTGCCGGTATATACACCAGTGTTGAACCGTCTCTCTTGTTCTTGTATTCCTTATAACCCTTTGAGTTCTTGCCGAGGTATAGTAATCTGTCTTGTTTGATTTCTTTTTTTGTTACTGATTTGCTATCATTATAATTTTTTGTGATTTCTGTGTTTCGAAAATAAAGTAATGGTATTATAATTATAAGAATAGGAATAATTATTATAACCGCTTTTTTCAGATTCTTGTTTCTTCTCTCAACCCATCTCTCATACATTGATGATAGGGGTTCAATATTATAGTTTTTGTTTTGCCATTTCTTTAATTTATTTCTCTTGAACCAGATCATCTCACCTCTTTTTGCTCAATATTATATAATCAATATTTACTTTATTCAAGAACTTTTTTTAGAATGAGTTTTTGTAAATTATAATGGTCAGCATGTTTGATATGTCCCTGCCATGCATTCCACGATTGAATTAATTTCTCTTTGGAGAATTCACCCCGTTTATACGCTTTGTGTTTATTCTTGAATTTTCTTGTGTATCTATATACAGTATCCTTCCTCACCAATATATGTGTCGGAAATATTCTGTATCCGAGATACAGTGTTCCTTTGCTGACAGGTTGAAGCAAAATACTTTTTTCTTTTAATCTAAGTCTCAGGTTATTAAGATAAGATTCTATGTTCTCCAGACATTCCCATAGCTCTTGTTTATCATTACTGAACAGGACCATATCATCCATATACCTTATATATCCTTTCACTCTCAATTTCTCTTTGATGAGATGATCAAAATTATTCAGATAAATATTAGCAAAAAACTGGGATGTAAGATTTCCGATCGGCAATCCCCTGTCTCTGTATAATGGAGATATCAGAGTATCCCCTTTAAACCAGTTCATGATATATTCATTCTTCAATATATCCTTCCCTGATTTCAAAATCCTTCTGATTATAAACATTACATCCTCATCCTTTACATACCTTTCAAGTGTCTGTAATAAAACCTGATGGTCAATAGAAGCATAATACTTCTGTATGTCCAACTTCAGCACAAATCTATTTTTCTGTGAATATTGCCGGAACCTTCTGACTGCTTTGTGCTGCCCTTTATTCTTTCTGCAGCCATAAGAATCATAGATGAATTTCCTGTCAAAATACGGCTCCAATACATTAATAAAAGCATGATGGACAATCCTATCTCTGAAAGATGATTTGGACACTAATCTTCTTTTATGGTTCATAACAAAAAATGATTTATAGCCGGATGGTTTGTATGACAGTGTTCTTAATTCTTCTTTAAGTGAAAGCAGATTCGCTTCCAGATTATAGGTGTATTTCAACACTTCATCTTCATACCTTTTGCTTTTCCGGGCTTTCATGTATGCATCCAATAGATTCCTGTAAGATGTTATCTCATTGAAGATATTGTCAATACTTTGCGGCATAATAATTATTCAGACAGACGGGGTTCGCAAAACTACTTCCCGCCTGTCTTTTAGAGTTATTTTGTCTTTTGCAAGAACAGGATTCAGAACAATAAACATTTCCAATAGTCCGGACATCCGTGAACATCCGGCATCAGATGCTGAAATGTTTTGACAGAGATTAGCGGGGCGGAAACCGTTGTTGTTGTAGTTGTTGGATAGATTGTTCCTGTTGCGATTGGCACATCGT
>JAXHVG010000230.1:0-6660 GCA_034189245.1 Caldifarciminota bacterium | reverse complement strand
CATTACTGCACTGTATCTACTGCTCATACTGCCTTAATACATATCCGTTATTTCAGCGCCTCTCTTCAGTATCTCTTTTGCAATTACGAGACGCTGTATCTGATTGGTCCCCTCATATATCTGTGTGATCTTTGCATCACGCATCATCTTCTCCACAGGATACTCCTTCATATAGCCGTAACCGCCCATTACCTGAACAGCATCAGTCGTCACCTCCATTGCCAGATCAGAGCAGTATGTCTTTATCATTGATGATACACGGGCAATATCCTTGCCATTAGAGTCAACATATTTCATGCCTGTATATGTCAGTGAACGTCCTGCTTCAATATTCATTGCCATGTTTGATATCATTTCCTGAACAAGCTGAAAATTGTAAATCTTCCTGCCGAATTGTTCCCTCTGCTGGGCATATTCAACTGCTGCTTCATAGGCACCCTGGGCAATACCCAGTGCCTGCGCACCAACACCTATTCTTGAGTAATCAAGTGTCTTCATAGCAACCTTGAATCCCCTGCCTTCTTTCATCAGGATATTCTCGGCTGGAACACGGCAGTCATCAAAGACCAGTTCACATGTGGATGATGCGCGTATGCCCATCTTGTTCTCATGCTTTCCGAATGTGAATCCTTCAGCACCCTTTTCAACTATGAATGCTGTATGACCCCTTATACCCTTCTGGGGATCCGTATTGGCAATAACAACATAAATATCAGCATATTCTCCATTGGTAATAAACTGCTTCGTGCCGTTCAGTATATAATCATCACCGTCTTTCTTTGCGATTGTCTGTATATTGGATGCATCACTGCCGGCATTTGCCTCAGTGAGTCCGAATGCTGCAAGTTTCTCGCCTGAAGCCAGTACAGGGAGATATTTCTTTTTCTGTTCATCATTGGCAAAGAACATAATGGGTACTGTGCCCAGTCCGCTGCCTGCATAGGCAAGAGCAATACCGGCATCCACTCTTGAGAATTCCTCTGTGACAATTGCCATTCCCGATATGCCCATTCCCAGTCCCTCATATTCCTCGGGGACAAATACCCTGAAGAGGTCTGAACGCGCCATATCCTTCACTATATCTGTCGGGAATTTAGCCTCTTCATCATACTCTTCTCTCACCGGTTTGATCTTCTTCTCGGCAAGCTCCCTTGCCATTTCTCTTACCTGTAATAATTCTTCACTGAGTAATATGTGCATCCTTTCCTCCATCAATTTCTGTTTTCTTTATGCCAATTCTTGATATAATCAATCATCTCGCCTGTTTGGCTGCCGGGTCCGAACAGTTCCCCGACACCCTGCTTCTTCAACTGCTCCATGTCATCTTCCGGTATAATACCCCCGCCTGTGAGCAGTATGTCTCCTGCATCACTTTCTTCAAGCAGTTTCTTCACCTTGGGGAATATAGTCATATGCGCTCCGGACAATACGGAAAGACCCACAACATCCACATCCTCTTCAACAGCTGTCTTTACAATATTCTCCGGTGTCTGATGCAGACCAGTGTATATCACTTCCATGCCTGCTTCAGAGAGTGCTCTGGCAACAACCTTGGCTCCCCGGTCATGACCATCAAGACCCGGTTTGGCTATCAAAACCCTTATCTTACCTGCCATATATCCTCCATTTCCTTTTTATTGATTTTCCTGAATATTTTCTGTGCAGTCTCATACGGTGACTCCTCACTATTTTCCACATCTTTGAGGTGCTTGTCAATACTCTTTATAAACATGTCTCTCAAAAGCCCCTTTACTTCCCTCAGCTTTCTCATTTTACGTTTACTCTTCAGTATGTCATGCTCCTCCATATAATCCCTGTGACTGAATATCTCTTCTGCCAGTGCCCCTATATTATCATTATTCTTTGCCGATATTTTAACAACAGGCGGGACTCTCTCGCCTGTTTTCTTCATCTCCAGTATTGTCTTTATATGCCTGACAGCCCTGTCAGCTCCCTCACGGTCTGACTTATTTACTGCAAAAACATCTCCTATCTCCATGATACCGGATTTCATTGCCTGTATGGAATCACCTGATTCAGGTACAAGAAGAACAGCTACACTGTCGGTTATCTCCATAATATCCAGTTCGGACTGTCCGACACCCACTGTCTCAATGAGAATAATATCCATGCCGAAGCCTTCCATTATCTCTGCGATATTCTCAGTTGATGACGAAAGTCCGCCCAGTGAACCCCTTGATGCAACAGAACGTATAAAAACATCCTCATGATTGTATGAGTTCTGCATTCTGAGACGGTCACCGAGAAATGCGCCTCCTGTAAACGGGCTTGACGGGTCAACGGCAATAATGCCTAATCTGTAATCCATTGATTTCAGTACATCTATCAATGCATTGACTGTTGTTGATTTGCCTACACCCGGAGGACCTGTTATACCTATGCGGAAACTGTTCTTCCTCCGGGGATATATCTCCTTGAGCAATTCCATACCTTCACCTGTCTCATTCTCCACCAGTGACATTATCCTGGCACATGCCCTCCTGCTGCCCCTGTAATAATCTTTGAGCAATTCACCTGTTTTCAATGCTCAATACCCTCTCTTGCACTTATTCCTCTTGTATAGTAATGCTTAATCTCTTTCATCTGAGTTACCAGGTCTGCCTTCTCAATCATCTTATCAGTTGCTCCCCTGCCTGTCATAATTATCTCAACACTGTCCGGTTTGGAATCCATCAGATTCAATACATCATCTTCATTCACAAGACCGAACATAACAGCTACATTGATCTCATCAAGTATCACAATATCATACTGTCCCGAAAGCATCATATCCTCTGCCTCTGCCAGACCCTTCCGGGCCAGTTCAATGTCAATGCTGTCAGGATTGTCAAAATCAACAAATTCATTCCTTCCTGACTGTATGATATCCATGTAATCTATCAGGAATCTGTACTCACCGTACTGAGGGTCATTCTTCATGAACTGCACCATACCTATATTCATGGAATGTCCCAATGCCCTTACTGCAAGTCCCAGTGCAGCTGTTGTCTTTCCCTTGCCATTACCCGTATATATATGTATCATACCATTATTCACTGTCTTTTATCCTCTTATATCTGCCGGAGAGCTCATTATCCCGGTCAATCTCAATACCATGGGGCATTGTCCTGCCGTTTTGATCCACACTGACAAATGTAATAAACCCGTCCACCAGCTCCATGTTTTTCTGCTCATCCACTGCCCTGCAGTAGAGTGCAATGGAAGATCTGCCGGCATATACAGGTATTGTCTCCAGACGCACTGTACTGCCTGATGACGCGGGACTGCTGAATTTGAGTCCGTGGAGTTTCAGACATACGAGATTCTCCGGCCTGCCTGTGAGATTTACTGCATGTATATAGCATGCCTCAACAAACCACGAGGACATTGTGCCTGCAAACAGAGTGCCGTGATGATTGAGATCCTGTGATTTTACGAGACGGCGGAATTTGTAAACCTCATATTTCATCTATAGGGACTCCCAGTGAAGTTGAGGTTTCCAATGCTGTCTGATAATTCATTACATAGTCAATTGCCATATCCTCATCCGGTGCACTGAATATGAGATAAAAATCCGGTTTGCCGAACATCTGATAGAAATTTATGATTTTGATTTCATCAGGCGGGGCAACTGTCTTTACAAGTTTCACTGCCTCTTCCGATTTGCCGGGTATTATGTCCATCTTCGTTACAAATATCATTTTAACACTCCTTTCAGTTCTGTGATGAAATTGTCTATATCATTCTTTGAATTCTTTTCTGTTGAAGCCATGACGATCATACTGTCTTCATCTTCTATGAATCTGTCCATCTTCACGCCCATCAGATAACCCTTTGATTTCATCTTACTGTACACATCATTGAGATTATTGATACGGACGGGGAATTCATTGAAGAACGGACTATCGGCATTAATCATCTCAATACCATTTAGAGTCCTCAGCTGTTCATTGAGATAATGCGCAGAAGCAGCAGAGTCAACTGAGACCTGTCTGAATCCTCTTCTTCCGGTCAATTCCATGTATGCGGCTGCCATGAGCAGGCATAAGCCCTCATTTGTGCAGATATTGCTTGTCGCCTTCTCCCTTCTGATATGCTGTTCTCTGGTCTGCAGTGTCATAACATAGCCTGTTCTGCCCTCTTCATCTTCTGTCTTTCCTATTATCCTGCCTGGCATTCTGCGGGCATACTTCTCCTTTGCAGTGAATATGCCGAGCAATGGACCTCCGAATGCCATATGCAGGCCCAATGACTGGCCCTCGCCTACAGCAATGTCAGCATCATAATCACCTGCCGGTTTTATGAGGCCTGTTGATATGGGGTTCTGGCTGACAATAAAGAGAGATTTGGAATTACTGACTATCTCTGCAATAGAATCCATGTCTTCTATGAAACCGTAGAGATTGGGGTTCTGGATAATTATGCCTGCAGTACTGTCATCAATTAAACCGGCGAGCTTATCCTTGTCTGTTATACCGTTTTTCATCGGTATATAGTGATACTCAATATCCTGTCCCTTGAGATATGTATCTATCACTTCCCTTACTGTGAAATGCAGACCTTCTGATATAAGTATCTTCTTCTTGCCCGTAATGCCCATTGCCATATGGCATGCCTCTGCTGTTGATGTGGAACCGTCATACATTGATGCATTGGATATCTCCATATTGTACAACTCAGATATCATGGACTGAAACTCATATATGACCTGCAGTGTTCCCTGAGAGACCTCTGCCTGATAAGGTGTATATGCTGTGTAGAATTCCGGCCTCATTGCAATGTGCTTGATTTGCGGAGGTATATAATGATCATAAATACCCATACCTGCAAAATTGATCATACTGCCTGCCGGTCTGTCGGCTGCTGCCCTATCATCTGCCGTTTTCTGCAGTTCATATTCCGATATACCCTCATCCAGACCTATATCTCTGTCTATGAGTTTGTCCGGAATATGCCTGATAAGCTCTTCAAAGTTATTTATACCCATGCTCTCAAGCATAGACCTCCTGTTGTCTTCACCCGAGGGTGTATATTTCATTATTTCTCCTTATTAATTCTTATTCAATACTGCTGATGTAATGATCAGCTGACATCAATTCATCCGCCTCTGACGGGTCACTCATCTTGATCTTGAAGAGCCATCCTTTACCATAAGGGTCATCGGATATGATTTCCGGATTATTGGCTTATGGCTGTAGGGGCGGAGGCAGTGAAAGTACTGGACACACAGCCAGCTCCTCTCAACCAAGACGGTGAGGCTCTGGACACTAACCTAGTCTCAACCTTGATCAAGATGATGGACATTTACGTCACCGGACAGGTCAACCCGACCTACGAACGTCACCTGCTCCGTGAACGGAGACAGCGCTCTGGTGAGTCCATTGAATCTTTCTTGATGGATATTCGTATCATGATCAAGACCTGCGAGATACCAGCAGACTTTCAAGATGAAATGCTTAAAGACCAGATGGTCCACGGTGTACAAGACCAAGCCTTGAAAGAACGCCTGCTACAAGAGCAAAACCTAACCCTGACTAAATGCATCGCCATGTGTAAAGCAGCCGAAGCAGCGTCTGCTCACCTGAAAGGCATGAACGACCCTAGTTCAGCGGCCGATGCACAAGTTGCTCACGTACAACAACGTCCAGGAAAACATGGAGACAAAAGGAAAAACCTTGAATGCAAGTTTTGTGGTCTGAGACACCCAATGGTCAAATCTAAGTGCCCTGCTGTTGGCAAGAAATGTTCCTCCTGTGGCCAGCTCAACCACTTTGCGAAAAAGTGTTCTGCTGGAAAGAAGAAGCCTGCGAAACATGTGCGTCACGTACAGGAAGACGACCAGCTCTCGTCTGACTCTGATTCTGTGGGGATGATAGGCCTTGTGAATGGCAAGTCTAAGGAGTTCAACGCAAAACTCAAAGTTCAAGGTAGAACAATAACCTTTCTCTTAGACACAGGTGCATCCTCAAGCCTCTTACCTGAATCGTGTGTCGATGTCGAAAACCTGAACCTTGGTCCACCAAAAATCCTGAAAATGTGGAACGGATCTTCTGAGATGTCTGTGGGAACAGCAAAGCTGACTGTCGTCAACCCAAAGAAGAACTCAAAGCACACTGTAACCTTCGATGTGGTCAAAGGTAAGCACAAACCTGTGCTAGGCCTTACTGATGTGCTGAAGATGAATCTGGTATCTGTCAACCTGAACAACTTTGAGCGAGTGCTCAACGTAAAGCCTGTCGCTGAAGTTAGAAACAAAGCTACGTTTCTAAAGAAATACCCCAATGCGTTTGCCGACGCAGTTGGAACGTTCGAGGGAGATTCCAGGCTCTCTGTAAATGATTCTCCACCTGAAGTTCTACCGACCAGATCTCTTCCCGTATCCCTGAGACCCAAGGTCAAGAAAGAACTTGATAGACTCCTGAAGCTAGGAATAATCTCTAAGATTGACGAGCCGACCAGCTGGGTCAGCCAGTTTGTTGTTCGAGAGAAGAAACACTCTGATCAAGTGCGTCTGTGCATAGATCCGAAACCTCTGAACAAGGCTCTCCAGCGTGAGCACTACCACCTCCCAACTTTTGAGGAAGTGCTACCGGATTTGTTTGACGCAAAAATATTCACAAAGTGTGACCTGAGAAGTGGCTACTGGCATGTCAAACTCGA
>JAXHVG010000023.1:0-2711 GCA_034189245.1 Caldifarciminota bacterium | reverse complement strand
GAGAGAAGAGCAAGAAAAAGGAGAGACGCACCAAAACACTGAAACAAATAGTTGATTCACTGTTAAATGCCAATGGTTTGGATAGGAAGGTGTTTCATAAACATAGAAGTAAATCTGAGAAAAAGAAATTAAGTCAAATAATCATAACGCTTCTCAAACAAGGATATAGTCAATCGGATATAGCCAAAGAAATAGGTTTTCATCCGTCAACAATTCGTAAGATGCTTCAGGAAAGATAAAATCGCTCGAATATCAAGGACCGTCCCTGGGATTTGGATGAGGGTTATTTATTGACGGGGGAGGGGAAATAAGATATTATTGTTGGAAAACTTGGAGGTCTTATGGCGAAGAAGAAAATTATCAGGGCAAAGGTACTGTATGACGGAGAGAAGAAATATGAGAATAGAACCATTGTCATTGAAGGCAGCAGGATAACGGATATTGTATCCAAGAAGATGAAGGCTGACTATGAGGGTTATGTTACGCCTGCATTCATTGATGCGCATTCGCATATCGGCATGGACAGGGAAGGTGAACCCTGGACAGAATCAGAAACAAATGATACATTGAGTCAGATACTGCCCAATAATGACCCATTGAACAGTATTTATTTTGATGACAGGGCTTTCAAGGATTCAGTGGATTTCGGCATACTGTACTCATGCATAGTGCCCGGAAGCGGTAATCTCATAGGCGGCAGAGCGAGAATCATTAAGAATTTTGCCGAGTCACGCAAGGATGCATTACTCAAGGATTACGGGTTTAAGATGGCTCTGGGATTCAATCCGCGCTCAACAACAGAGTGGAAGGGTGAAAGACCCAATACAAGAATGGGTGTTTATGCCTTGCTTGAGAAGAAATTTGATGATCTGCTCATTAAAGAGGAAAAAGAGGAGATAAAGAAGATAAAGGCAGTCAATGCCCTCAACAGGAAGAGGGATGAGGGTAAGATTGACAAGAAGGACTTTGATGAGGAAATGGCACTTGCAGAAAAGGAATACAAACTTGCTTTTACTGCAGAGGAAAAGGGTCTGCTTGAACTATTATCAGGCAATAAGACAGCAAAGATACATGTGCATAAGGATGATGATGTGATGTATCTGATTGATTTTGTCAAGAAGTACAAGATAAAGGCAACTGCAGACCATACAGGCGATGTATTCAACAAATCAACATTCAATGAACTTGCAAAAAACAGCATACCCATTGTCTACGGTCCACTGGGCTCAGTCGGGTATAAGGTGGAGCTGAAACATGCCTATTATCAGAATGCCGGAATTCTCATGCAGTCCAAAGCACAATACGGCCTTATGACAGACCATCCTGTAATACATACAATGTGTCTGAGGGATTCATTGAAATTCTTCCTCATTGAGGGAATGAAGGACGAGGATGCAATAGGCATTATCACAAAGAAAAATGCGGAGATTCTCGGGATTGACGATCAGCTGGGCAGTATAAAGAAAGGCATGACAGCAAGCATACTGGTCTGGGACAAGAATCCCCTTAATCTGGGGGCATTCCCCCGCACAGTCATTGCAGAGGGCAGAAAATTATAACTCTCTGATATCAATGCCCTCGGCTTTCAATAGTGATATGCCGAGGGTATAGATATCATTGTCCATACCGAGTATCTCGGGGGCTATTACACCCTCTTTCCCTTTACTGTTATCAGCCAGAATCTTTGTAAACATGCCGCATGAGAATCCCGTTGTCCTCTCCATTGCGGAGAGTTTATCATTGCCCCTGTCAAACAGCTCAACTGTCTTTGATGTTTCTTCATTGTCCTTAATGCCCTTTGCTTCAATCCTCATTACAACTATGTCTCTGATCCCCTCATTATTGAGTGATTCAATGAGGGAAGTTGTCAATGCCCGCGGTGAGAATTCACCGAATTTCTCCTCCAGAAAGCCCATTGATTTAAGGAAACAGATATGCTTTGCATGACCGCAGTACCTAACTGTCTTTTCTTCCAGATTCTCAATGTCGCTGATTGTGTGCAGCAATGTCCTCAGTCCGTCTGTATAAAATGCCTCCAGATCATCATAATCCCTGAAAGAGAACTTCTCCAGACCTGTCATTGCAGGCAATGTACGCATCTCACCTCTCTTTACTATACGCGCGGGCCTGAGGTATTCCTCTATCAGATCATTGGCAGACCAGGTGATAAAGTAGTTGAATGGCGGGATTCTTCTTTCGGGAATACCGCCCACGTATATGGATATATCGGATATATTGTCAAACTCGGCATATAAATGCCCTGCAATGAAATTACTTGTCCCCGGTGCAATGCCTGCATCAGGCACAATGGCAATACCCGCATCCTTGGCACGGTCATGCAGTTCAAAGGGGTCTCTGTCACTGTATGACAGGTCAATAATGGGAATACCTGATTCTACTGCAGCCTCCTGCATACTTCTGCCCAGAAATGAAGGCAGGGCAGAAACAGCAATATCAGCTTTCTTCATTAAATCCATAACAGCTTCTTTCCGGGTAAGATCTGATTTGACTGCCTCAAAACCCCTCTCTAATCCCTTATCCACATTATCCGGGTCAATGTCAGCCACTATTACATTATGATCATGCTTTTGAAGGAATTCCCCGCAGGTCAGACCCTGTCTGCCTGCACCGAGAATAAGAATTGTATCCATAATACCTCCTCTAACATAATAATACAGTATTACATGAAAAAAATCAATAAAAATCATCCG
>JAXHVG010000229.1:0-3804 GCA_034189245.1 Caldifarciminota bacterium | reverse complement strand
CTGTAGTCATCATTACCGATATAATCCAGCTTATAGTATCTGTATCCTGATTTCAGCGGCTTGCCGTTCTTGAATAATACTACTGCACCTGCTGTCCATTTGCCTGAGAAATGGGAGATATCAACACCGCCTATCAGTCCGGGTGTGCCGGGGAGCCTTAGTATATTCTGGAGCTCCCTTAATCGGGCAGGGATATAGTCCCTCTCAGCTTCCTTGACCAGCATGTCTTCTGCATTGTCCTCAGCTATCTGCATCAGCTTCTTGTCTGTGGGTGATTTATTGACAACCCTTATCTCTATTCTCTTTGTGAATATATCAGACAATTCCCCCCTCTCTATTTCAAAGGGCACAATGAGAATGGAAAAATCATCATACTCAACCAGATTATAATAGTCCTCCAGTAATTCCTTCAGCACTATACGGTCAGGCATTGAAGCAGGCACTCTGAACCGCTGTTTGAATATATCCGTTATTACCCCGTCCCTCATCTTGACAAGCACAAACACACCGCGGTTCTTGTATCTCTTCATTGATGCAGCATCCCTGCTGTTGGATTTAAGGCCTGTCTGATGCCCTCGTTTTATATGCCTTCTGATTATCTTTATTGTATCCCTTATTTCAGCAGCCCTTTCATAATTCTTCAGTGATGATTCCTCATCCATCTTCTCTTTCAATATGTTCAGCATACTGCTGTAATTGCCCCTCAGTATGGTCTTCACCTTGTCAATACTCCGTGCATAAGCCTCCTTGGTAATCTCCCCCGTGCATGGTGCTGAACATTTGTCCATCTGGTATTCAATGCACGGTTTGTCCGGCAATTTGCCCTTGCATTTCCTCAGCCTGTAGATGTCATTGAGCATCTCTATCATGCCTGTAACAAAATTTATAGATGTGTAGGGTCCGAAGTATACGCCCTTCTCCGTCTTATCCCATGTATATTCAATAAGCGGAAATTGGTCATCCGTAATTCTTATAAACGGGTATTTATTGGAATCCTTGAGCATCACATTATAACGGGGCTGATGCCTGCGTATCAGATTGTATTCCAGAAGCAATGCTGATTCCTCACTGCCTGTTATCTTATAGTCAATGCTCTTTGTATTCTTCTGTATAAGGGGAACCTGAATCCTGTTATCCCTTCCCGGTTTGAAATACTGTTTGACCCTCTTCTTTATGCTTTTGGCTTTGCCGATGTATATGATTCTGTCTTTACTGTCACGGAACAGATATATGCCTGTTGCATCAGGCAGTGAATCCAAATCAATCATAGAAATCATTTATTGTCTTGACTATACTATGCGCTTCACTGTCTTCCAGTTCAGGATAAACAGGCAGGGACAAAACCATGTCAGAATACCTCTCGGCATTCTTCAGGTCTCCCTTGCGGAAATGTTTTATTGCTTTCTGCCTGTGAAGGGGCAGTGGATAATGCACTGCAGTTCCTATGCCCCGGCCACTGAGATACTCTCTCAATGCATCCCTCTCTTCCACTCTCACTGTATATTGATGATATATGCTTTTTGCATTGTCCTGTTCCACAGGTCTCTGAACTGCTTCATTGAGGGTAGAATTGTATATATCAGCTATCTCCCTTCTTCTCTGATTCTTGCTGTTCAAGTGTTTGAGCTTCACACTGAGTAATGCTGCCTGGATTGCATCAAGCCGTGAATTGAATCCGTGTATCTGATGATTGTATTTCTTTGCCGAACCATGAGCTCTCAGCATATCAATATTCTCTTTATCCCCGTCACTCTTTGATATAACAGCACCGCCGTCACCTGCACAGCCCAGATTCTTTGTCGGATAGAAACTGAAACAGGCAAAATCACCCAATGAACCTGTCTGTTTATTATTGTAAAGGGCTCCTGCCGATTGAGCACAGTCCTCAATGATCTTTAGATTATTGTTCCTGCATATTTCTCCGATTGCATCCATATCACAGGGATTGCCGTAGAGATGAACAGGAATCACTGCTTTTGTTTTATCTGTTATGAGTGACTCTATCTTACCGGGGTCCAGGTCCAGTGTCTGCGGGTCAATATCTGCAAATACCGGTACTGCACCGATATCCTGTATTGTCTCAGCTGTTGCAATGAATGTGAATGGGGTCGTGATGACCTCATCGCCTCTTCTGACTCCTGCAGCAATGAGGGACAGTCTCAGTGCATCTGTGCCGCTTGCAACACCGGAGCAGTGTGATACTCCCAGATACTGCGCAAAATCCTCTTCAAATGACTTGACATACTTACCCAGAATAAATGCCCCTTCATCCATAACACTCTCAATAGCACGGACATACTCCTCTCTATAAATTTTATACTCGCGTGTAAGGTCCAGTATGTTAATCTTCATATTCCTTTACCTCTCTGTTCTTTATTGAATATTTCCTGCCGCATTCACAGTGATATTCACCGGAATAATCCGGTGCAATCCCTTTCATTGTCTTGCCGCATCTGCACACAAAGCCCCTGAGCCGCGCCGGATTACCCATTATCAGCCCATAGTCAGGTACATCACGGGTAATAACCGATCCTGCCCCTACAAGAGCCCATCGGCCTATTGTATTACCGCAGATAATTGTTGCATTGGCTCCAATTGATGCACCCTCTTTAACCCTGGTGCCTATCCAATCGCCATTCTTCGGGAAAGGCGCTCTGGGGTTGATGTCATTGGTAAACACCATACTGGGTCCGAGGAACACATCATCCTCAATCTCCACCATTCCGTAAACAGATATATTGTTCTGCAATTTTACCCTGTTGCCTATGACAGCCCTGCTTTCAACAGTGCATGACTGACCGATTGTGCAGTTCATACCTATCTTAGCACCCGGCATGATATGTGAGAAATGCCATATCTTGGTACCCTCTCCTATCTCAGCCCCTTCATCAACATAGGATGAGGAATGAACAAAATAATTCCTATCCATTATCCTTATCCTTGAACCATTTAACTGTTTGCTCAAGTCCTGTGTCCAGGTCAGTGAATTTATTTATATCATAATCCTGAAGCAATTTGCCGCTGTCCAGAACAGATGACATCAATTCCCCTGCACGCCTGTCTTTCTTCACAGCCTCTTTATTGTATTCGGGGAAATATGATTTTATCTTGTCATATAGCGTCTTAACGGATGTCTTCACACCTGTACCTACATTGTATATGGATTTCCTGCCCTTTGTCATTGACAGTATATTGGCTTCAACAATATCATCCACATAGATATAATCCCTCATCATATTGCCGAAACCATACAGTATGCATTCCCTCTCTGCCTTCATATTGTCAATGAATATTGATATGACACCTGCTTCACCCTTTGCACTCTGCCTGGGACCGTAAACATTGGCATATCTCAGTATTGTGTATTCCAGCCCGTGTTCCTCACCGAAAAAACGTATATACATCTCATCGGAATATTTGGAAATACCATAGGGTGATTTGGGATCTGCAGGGGTATTCTCATCAGCAGGTTCTTCAACATTACCGTACATTGCACCGCCTGTTGATGAAAACACTATCTTCCTTGCATTATTATTCACAGCACTCTTCAGCAGATTGATTGTTCCTATGATATTGATCTCCGCATCCCTCTGGGGATTTTGAGACGCTTTTCTCACATCAATCTGAGCTGCTGCATGGAAGACAATGTCATATTTGAATTTTTCAAAGAGACTTTCTGTCTTCTTGCTGTTTGACACATCCATCTTATGGAACTTTGCCTTTTTATTGATATTGCGCTCATGGCCTGTTGAAAGGTCATCTGCAATATGGACAGTATGCCCCATATCAACAAGATTGTCTGTT
>JAXHVG010000228.1:0-6227 GCA_034189245.1 Caldifarciminota bacterium | reverse complement strand
CCTGACGGGGCAGTGCATCGGGCCTGCCTCTCTTTACAGTCAATTCCTCTATAGAATCCGTAATACCCCTCTTATCTGCCATAACAGCTCTTGTCTTGGTTCCTCCGATATCTACACCTATTATCATATCAGCTTATTGAGGTAATCTTTTCAAGTTTGGAGTAAGAGTATATTTCAACAAAACCGCGTTCAATATTTTCATTGTGCTCTATCTTTATATTAATATTCCAGTCCTCCATCAGATCACGGAGATACGCTGAAAGATGCTGGTCTATCTCATCAATAACAACCTTCCTGCTGTTGACAATCAATGTGTCTCCCGAATAATTCTTGCCATTCTCCTTGAGCCATCTGAGAAATTTCAGTGCAAGATGAATGGGTCTGGGTGTAAATCCCCTGCCCCCGCATAATCTGCACTTGTCTGCAAAATAATTTATTACAGAAGGGCCCACTCTCTTGCGTGTCATTTCAACAAGACCGAATCTAGAGACATTGAGAACCTTTGATGTAGCCATGTCATCTCTAAGATGCTTCTTCAATGTCTTTACTACACGCTTCTTATTGTAATTCTTCTTCATACCGATAAAATCCAGAACAATGAGACCGCCTATATTCCTCAGTCTCAGCTGACGGGCAATCTCCTCAGCAGCCATGATATTGATATTGGCAATAAGGCTCTCATCATCACTCCCCTTTGATTTGGACATTTTACCGCTGTTCACATCAATGGCTGTAAGTGCCTCTGTCGGCTCAATGATTATATATGCGCCGTGTTTGAGATACACATCTGTTTCGAAAAGCTGGTCCATCTCCTTGTCCAGATCATAATGCGACAGCAGAGGACTGGTGAAATTGTACAGTTTGACCTTCTTCTTCATATTGGAGTCAACAAATGAATAGTATCTCTGAATATCATTGTAGATCTCCTTGGAATCAACCACTATCTCATCAATACCCCGTTTTATCAGATTCCTTATTGTCTTTATTACAATAGAGCTTTCCCTGTAAACCAATGCCGGGGTCTCCAGCTTCTTTGTCTTCTTCAGTACCTGACTCCACATCCTGACAAGGTCCTTGTACTCCTTTTTAAGCTGTGTTTTATTGGCATCATATGCAGCAGTGCGTATAATAACCCCCATGTCCTTCTCCAGTATCTTGTACATGTACTTTTTCAATTCACCCCTGAATTTCTTGTCTCTGATTTTCTTGGAAATACCGACAAAATGCACATTAGGTACAAGCACCATGAAATTGCCCGGTATTGTGATATAGGTTGTCAGGCGTGCCCCCTTGGCGGAGATCTCATCCCTCTCAATCTGTACAAGTATCTCATCGCCCTTGTGCACTGTCATTTCAGATGCAACCTTTTCATCCAGCTCATTGTCCAATTCAAATATCACCTTGCCGTCAGCTGACTGCAGAGGCAGGAATCCCTTCTTCTTCTCACCATAATTGACAAATCCCGCCTTGAGACCCTCCGAGATGGATTGAACCTTTGCCTTATAGATATTGCCGACAATGGATTTCCTGTCCTCATTCTCAACCTTTATCTCTGTTAATTTTCCTTCACTTCTCAGTGCAATTATTATGTCATTCTTCATTTGAGTAATAAATAATCTGTTCATATATTTTCAACCTCAATAATGTTTCCATTTTCCTTTCTGTAAAATTTTTCTCTGTACACATCAGGATTATCTTCACAGTTCAGCCCCAGTATATTATTCTCTATCTCAGAGAATTTGACTGAACCATTGTTATTGTACTTCAGTATAACCCTGACTAAATTGTCTCCTACTTCAATATCATCAATGAATTCCCTGATATTGTACTCCTTTATCTTATCCTTCTTCTCCCTCTTTATAATGTATTCATCACAGTCAAGAAATCCCGCTATCCTCTCTGCTGACTCCTCTGTCACATTGAATCTGAATACCATTGATATCCTGTTGAGTTTCTTGACAATGGACATCCTGTCTGATACAAGCTCCTTCGCCATATAGAACTTTATGCCTGCAGGAAATGCCCTGTTCAGTATACTGAGTATATTGCCTGAGGGTTTGGACT
Organism: Caldifarciminota bacterium; assembly: GCA_034189245.1. GTDB lineage: Bacteria > Hydrothermota > 32-111 > 32-111 > 32-111 > JAXHVG01. The sequence continues at coordinate 4,163 of JAXHVG010000228.1, read as the reverse complement.
CAAGGAAAGCCTCCATTACCTCCATTTTGGAGTAAACCCCGACAGGTTTCGGGGGACCGTAATGTATCTTTATCTTCGGATTGTAACCGCTTGTATATAGAAAATCCATTCCGCTGCGCCTCAGTCCTGCTGATATTAGATCTATCATGCTGAGATGTGAGAGATACTTATAATCTTCCGATACCTCATAGCAGAAAAACATCTTTATCCGTCTGCTCATTTTATTGACAATCTTCTTCCTCTTCCTGCTCTTGAAATATTCGGATGACTGTTTTCTGTTCTCCTCCTTTCTCGTCTTTTCCCCTGCAATCTCTCCATTGCATGCACCGCAGAACGTGCACTCCTCTTCCCTGCAGTCAGGTGTATAGATACCCTGCTTTGCCTTATTGTATTCATCAATGAGAAATTCCTTTTTGACAGGATACTGAATGATGTCCCAGGGCAGTGTTTCATCTATGCCTCTTTCCCTGAGATAATCATTCATATCAATCCCCGTCTCTTTACTGCATTCAATCCATCCGTCAAATTCAAAATACTCAGACCACTGATCAAGACGCTGTCCATTATTGTAAGCGCATTCTATCACATCTCCCAGTTCCTTTCCTCCCCTGGCAAAGACACCTTCAAGAAATGATATGTCTGTATCGCGGGCATTGAGCTGCACATTCTTGTATTCAAGACCATTCCTTATAAGCGATATCCTTCTGTCCATCTCATCTTTTGATATCTGCTCTGACCACTGGAATGGCGTGAATGGGCGGGGGACGAATGGTGAGACAGATGCATTGATCCTCACATGCCTGAACCGTGAGGCAATACTGTTCAATAATTCGCTTATCGCCATTACGTCACTGTCATTCTCTGAGGGGAGGCCTATCATGAAATAGAGTTTGAATTTCTTCCAGCCGAATCTGACACCTGTCTCAATGGTGTTGAATATTTCTTCTTCGGATATATTCTTGTTGATAACCCCCTTCAGTCTCTCGGATGCTGTCTCAACAGCTATGGTTATACCCGACTTCCTCACCCTGCTTATCTGATTGTACAGATTACTGTCTATATCACCGATTCTCAGGGACGGCAGGCTGATATTGGCATTATCGCGCCTTATCCGCGATGACAGTGTCTCCAGCAATTCCCCTATACCGAGGTAGTCTGTAGCTGACAGTGAGAGCAGGGACACTTCCTTCATACCGGTTATATCAAGACGTTCGGATGATGCCTGCACAATGTTTTCTACAGATTCCTCCCTCACAGGCCTGTATATTATACCTGCCTGACAGAACCTGCACCCGCGCGTGCATCCCCTGCTTATCTCAACTGTTACCCTGTCATGGACAATTCTCGTATTGGGTACAAGCGGCCTTCTTATTATGCCTGATGCAGCAAGGGGCATAGGGTTTGCCCTCCTGACAGTATCTGTCTCTCTATGCAGTGCAGGAACATATGCATATGGCAGTTCATTGAATTGTCTCAATGCACCTGTTCTGCTTAATTGACCCTGAGAGTATCTTGCCAGTATATCAGTGATATCATCTGTCATTGATTCAGCTTCACCGATAAAGAATACATCAATGAATGATTCAACAGGCCGGGGATTATAAACAGCAGTGCCCCCTGCAGCAACAATGGGATCATTTTCACTTCTCCCGGCTGAGCGAATGGGTATTCCGGAGAGCTGCAGTATGGAGAGTATGTTGGTATAGGTCAGTTCATATTCAACAGTAAAACCTATCATGTGAAAAGAGGAAGGAGAAGTTCCTGTTTCCAGTGTTTTAAGAGGCACATCCTCCTCAGTGAGCATTCTTTCCATATCAGGCTCAACTGCATAAACACGTTCAGCATATATATTATATTTTTTATTGAACATATGATATAGGAGTTTATGGCCATTGGACGACATTCCCACACTGTAGAGATCCGGATAGGAGAGGCATATCCTTATCTTGCCTTCCGGATCCTTCTCTATTCTATTATATTCACCGCCTGTGTACTGGGCCGGATTATTGACTGCCCTCAGTATTTTATCAGGATAATTCATTGCCTGTAAGTAATTTGTAGGTGTTGATATATATCTGAGATGTCTTCTCAATGACTTCCTCGGGGAGTCCGGGCGGAGAAGAATTCCTGTCCCACTCTGTTGACATCAGATAATCCCTGATATACTGCTTGTCCATGCTTTGCTGTTTCTCTCCCTTTTTGTAATCCTCAGCTGACCAGAATCTGGATGAATCAGGTGTGAGTAATTCATCAATGATTATGAGATTATCGTCATATACACCGAATTCCATCTTGGTATCGGCAATAATAATACCCCTGCTCTTTGCATATTCAGCAGCTTTCCTGTATATAGCAAGGGATGTGTCCCTCACAATCTCACTGTAGTGAGGTATAATGGTCTTCATCTTCTCATACGGGATATTCTCATCATGACCCTCTTCAGTTTTTGTGGAGGGAGTGAATACGGGTTCGGGGAATCTCTCCGATTCCGCGAGTTCCTCATCTATGTGCATACCTCCGATCGTATGACTCTGAGTGTATTCCCTGTATCCCGAGCCTGTGATGTATCCCCTGACAATACACTCAACCGGCAATGGTTCCGCCTTCTTGGCAACCATGAATCTGCCCTTGAGGTAATCATACTGTCTCAGGAATCGCGGCAATTTGCTGAAATCAGCATGAATAACATGATTGTCAATAATGTCCTCAGCCATCTCAAAGAAGAAGAGTGATAATTGATTGAGCACCTTGCCTTTCATCGGTATGGTGCTTGTCAAAATATGATCAAATGCAGAGACCCTGTCTGTTGTAATGATAAGCAGGTCATTGTCCAGTTCATATATATCCCTCACCTTGCCGCGTGAAACAAGGTCCAGTTCCTGAATTTCAGTTTCCCTTATCATTCTTGCCTCCATTCTTAATAAGAGTATTGAGTTCATCCATAAATTCCTTCATATCTTTGAATTGCCTGTAAACAGAAGCAAATCTAATATACGATATCTCATCTGTCTGTTTGAGGAGGTCCATGATCTTTGTCCCTATGCTTGATGATTTTATTTCTCCTGATTCATGGGAGAAGATGAATTTCTCCGTATTATCAACAATATCCTGTATCTGCTCTGATGAAACAGGTCTCTTCTTGCAGGCAATTGTTATACCGTCAACAATCTTCTCCCTGTTATACGGCTCCCTTCTTCCATCTCTCTTTATTATAAATACAGGTATCTTTTCAATATATTCATATGTTGTGAATCTCCTCTGACATTCAACACATTCCCTGCGTCTCCTCACACTGAGTCCATCCTTGCTGGTCCTTGAATCAATGACCCTGTTCTCTTCAAATCCGCAGTAGGGGCATTTCATTGTATTCCTTTATTCTTATTATTGACAAGTTCCAGTGTATCTGTGCATTTTATATTATTACCATCAGAATCCACAGCGTAATATGTTTCAATGTATTTTCCCTGATTGTAATTGAATGTGGAGAACTGCGCCCCATTGCTCTTGATACTGCCGTATGCACTTATATCTGTTGAACCGAACCATGCATTGAGGTCCGATTTGCTGTAGAAGAATGTATCAACTACCTGATAATTATCCAGTACAAATACAGATACACATGCGGAATTCTCGGGACCCCGGTCAGCCAGTTCAACACTCCATCCATTCTCCTCTCTTATTTCAATATCCACTGTCCATGTCCAGCCGTCCACAGAGAGATATACCGGGTCTGCTGCAGGATTGGGTTTGTATGAAACACTTATCTCACCCGTGGGAGCAAGCGGTATGAGCTCACAGCCTGTAAAAACAATCATGAGGACAAGGAGTATAATGATATTTTTCATAATGATCTCCCTTTTATTCAAGGGGGGGCATATGCCCCCTCTTGTATTACTTTTCAACAGATGTATCAATTTGCGCTTTCTGGAGTTTGCCTGAATAGTCAATATAGACGGTTTTCTGTTCTGTATATATCTCATATACAGTCCATCCGCCCTCTCTGTGACCATTGCCTGTTGCCTTTACACCGCCGAAGGGCATATGGCATTCTGCTCCTATTGTCGGGCCGTTTATATAGGTAATGCCTGCCTCAATATCCTCAACTGCCTTGAGACCCTTATTGATATCCCGTGTATATATTGATGAGGATAATCCGTATTCAA
>JAXHVG010000227.1:0-2022 GCA_034189245.1 Caldifarciminota bacterium | reverse complement strand
CTCTCATATACGCATCACGCACCACGCATTACGATCAGGCCTGCTGTTCACATATACGTGTCACAAGGTTTATCTTCTTTTCATTCTTCCCGCATTACGCTCTATAATAAATCCTTGCAACTTGCAAACCTGAAACTTGTAACAGTTTTTTGACCATTAACCATTGACCTCGTTCACCAGTGACCAGCCACCAAAATCCTACACGATTTAATCGCTATTTGGTCCGCATAACGCATTACGCATAACGCATTACGCATTACGAATTGGGTCTGCTATTCACATATGCGAATCACATAGAATATATTGCTTTATTTAAGAACAATAATCCTTTCCCTGTACCTCTCATTATCTTTCATAATAACAGCATAGTACATACCGGCAGGCATTGTCTCCATATTGAGGGGTATATGATAATTACCTGACTGAAACTCCCTACTGCATATAATCATCTGCTCCCTGCCTGTTACATCATATAGCTTCACAGTAATATATGTGTCGCTGCTGAGTATGAATGATATATCATCTTTTTCATGATAGATTCTGTTTATACTGTAGAATGGCGGTGATGTAATGTTCTCTTTTTTGGGTTTATACTGACCTACCGGTCCTGTCCATTCCCAGCGTTCAACATCATCCACATCAATGCCTGCATAGTAGATTGAATCAGCATCATCCGGTCTCCATATCTGATGTATCACACCATTCTCATCAATCAATTTGGCTGCCTGTATGGCATTGAACACATTGGAGTTGAGTAGAGGCGGGGTGACTGCTCTTGCAGAATAATTGCTACCTTGAGGAATTTTGATGAGTTCATGTGAACCTACGCCTGTTGCTGTATCATAGAAATCCATGTAAACTACATACATATCGTCATATCTCCAGTCATAGCAGAGCTGTGCTGAACCCTGGAATCCCCTGTATGTATCAAGATTGCCGAGTGTATCTATTACATTGCAATTGACATCAAGATACATCCAGTGAAAATCAGGGCTTGAGCTTGCCATCTCCACAATACCGCTGGTATCAGTTGTATCTTCAGGAATCTCCATATATCCATACATCATATTATCCCAGTAATCTATAAATGTATAGAGGTCGCCCTCTGTTACATAATCAACTGTGACCATCTGGAAGGGAGCTATGACATAGAGTGTATCACCAACAATTTCCATATCCCATTTATGCCACCATGTGCCCGGGGCTATGGACTTACCGTCAATCCTACCCAGTTCATCAACAAATATACCCTGCGCGGGGTCATACCATGCCTGGACTTCAAATGCATCACCGGCATACTCATTATCTACTGTATCTAATGTGTATGTAAATGAGTCAGTGCCCATTCCGTCAATACTGGGCCACCATTCACCATTGAATACCGGCTGTAATGCACTGTATGTGGCTCCGCCGTCTCCTGATTGGATAAATCCGAATGTGGTCCCCCGGCCTGCAATGTAAGCCATTGAATCTGCTGTAGGAGTAATGCCTATCAGGCCAAATACATTATTACCATTGCCCCAGCGTATTGTCCCGATATCTGTTCTGTATATTGCCGCATTACTGTCAGGATTGAGCTGAGGGAGGGCACTGTATGTATTCCAGGTTACACCATAGTCTGATGATGTATTACCTCCATATGAAGCATAGTCATTCCATCCAATAAATGCTATTTGGTTGCCTTCGGGGTTTACTGTGATTGTTCCGTAATTGGTGATTGGCCACTGCGTTGTATCACCGATCTGAACCGGTGATGTCCATCCGCCTGCATTGGGACCACTTGGATCTGATACAAAGAATGTTCCCCTTGTTGAAGCTGTTCTCCATGTTGCGATTGCATAAGGATAACCGTCCTCTGAAATTGTAAAACAACTCAGAGAACGGACATCACTGTGCATTGACGGGAACAGGTCAACACCTGTTGTCCAGTTTGCTCCATTGTCATCTGATGCAAAGTATGTCAGTGAGAATGTTGTATCACCATAAGCTGCTCCTGCTGCAACCTGCACATATCCGCTTATT
>JAXHVG010000226.1:0-6691 GCA_034189245.1 Caldifarciminota bacterium | reverse complement strand
ATCCAGTCTTCTGCCCAGAGCACCACTTATGCGGGAGAATATCTCTGCAAACTCACCTTTTGTCACAGATATGAAATCATTGGGATTATTGTCATAAAGAATGGATTTGCTCTCATACCAGCCATTACCGTGATTCCACAGCACTGCTATGTATTTGTCCGCCTTATAATAATTGAATGATTCAATGAAAAATTGCGATACAGTATTTGCGTCCCCCGAATTGATATTGCCTGATACTGATAATGTATCAATAGTTCCGTTTCTTATGCGTAATCTGTATGAACTGTTGCCCATATCCTGCATTATATTGAACAGTATATCACCATTGTTTTCTGATGCCTTGATCATGTCACTGATATTGTCATCCAATGCAAAAATCATTGAATTATCTGCAGCCATATAGACAGATACATTGATAGCTGAGCTTATTATGATGGGTAGTATGACAATAAGGGGAATGATGAATTTTTTCATAAATAAAAAAGGGGGCTTGAAAGCCCCCTTTTAATTAGACATTAAAATCCTATACTGAGTGAAACCCTGTGACCATTTGTGAATGATCCTCCGAGTTTACCCATGCCTGTATAGGAATAATCAATACCTATATTGAAACCGGAAAGATTCTGTTTGAATCCCATTCCTGCTGTGAGTCCTTCAATCTTCTCTTCAGTATTGAACTCATCCGGATTATCCTTAATATCCATGAGTCTGTCCCAGTCAAACATATAGCCGAGCCGTGCAAACATCATATCAGCAAAACTGTACTCTGCACCCATGCGGAATGCCTCGGGGCCGTCATTCGGATTCTGGAATTCAATAACTCCGGTAAGGAAATTATCAGGACCTTCAAGAAAATCGTATGCTACCCCAAAATTGAAATTAAGGGGTATTGGATACGGTTCTGTTGCAATGAGGATATTCACAGGTTGTTGATCTTCCAGATAATCAATCTGGTCTGAAAGTATCGTTCCGCCTGTAAACTGTCCATCAGAACCGAAATTGCGGATTGCCATACCGATTCTGAGGGATTTGAATCCTGTTTCATAGGATGCACCGAGGTCAACTGCCATCATTGATGATGATGCATCATATATAACTTCCTGTATCAATTTTGTAGTTAGTCCTACTGCCAGCTTATCAGTGAAATACCGAGAATATGTGAGACCGACAAAATAATTGGATACACCAAAATATTCATCTGTTCCCTCGGGATAGTCAACTGTTGTGACTTCCATCTCGGGAACAGACATTATTCCGGCCTGTATTCCAAAGGCGCCCTGCACTCCCATGGGGAATGCCATGCCTACATACGAATACCCAATGCCTGCCGGCCATTTCACATAATTAAGCAGTATTGTGTTCTGATTAAGTTTCACAAGCCCGGCCGGATTATAGTACAGGGTTGAAATATCATCAGCAAGTGCTACAAATGCCCCTGCCATTGCTGTTGCTCTTCCGCCTACCGGGATCTTCAAAAACTGTGCACCGGCAGTGCCTTCATTCATTGCCATTAATCCATTGGCAATCAATAAGAGGACTATTAATGATATAATATACTTCTTCATAGTGCCTCCTACTTGATAATAGCAAATTTGCCGATATATTTAGCATTATCCGGTGTTTCCACATAATAGAGATAAAGGCCTGGCGCAGGTATCTGATCATTATCAGTCAAGACATTCCACTCTACCTGTCCATTTGTTACATCTCTGACATATGTGGAGTCGCCGCCTGTTTCATTTCTATAGAAATCAACTGAATGTTCCAGTGTTTTTATCAGGTCTCCTGAAATGGTGTATATGCTAATTGTGCATTCATTTGGCAAATTCGTAAAATAGAGTTTTCTGTGTGTATAATCTTTACCAAATTCACTTCTTACAACATAAGGATTGGGAACAACCTTTATATTTTCAAGAACTGAATCAACCGTAGCCCCATACTGATATTTCTCAATCAATATGGAATATGTGGCTCCAACCGGAGGGGATTCATAGTCTTCAGCGACCTTTAGGTCTTCATTAAGGACTATATCCCAAACATCACCATCACTTGGTCTGGAAGCCCAATCTATTGGTGATGGTCTTCCGCCCGGATAATTGAAGTAAATCCTGAATGACGGCAGATACATACCCAGCAACGGGCCTCTATCTGAATTCTCATTAATATATTCAGGATAGGGACCTGCTGTTGTGGAATAATTGAAATGCCAGTAATCTCCAACAGCAATTGAATCATATTCAATTGGCATCTGATTCTGCATATCCATTACTTCACATGTAAGATTGAGTGTATCATTGATTGTTTCTTCTTTCCAAGTGACTCTGTACCACTTAGAACCATGGAAATAATGCTTTCCGGCATCAACAACTCCGACTTTAACAAGACTGTCAGGATAACTGCCATTGACAAGAATATTCTTGTTATTATCCAGAGCCCATCCGGAATTATCAAGTTCATAATCAGATACATCAAATGCAATGCCATCAGATGTAACTGCCTCACTGGATTTTCTCTTTAGGATCTGTGTAGTATCTGAACCTGCAATATTAGTATACGCTTCCATGAGCATTTCTTTTTGTCCCATAAATGTGGTATCATCACCAATCACCTTATATACACTATAAGTATAAATAGGAACAGTGCTGTGTTGTTTAATGCCATCAAATTTCAGCATAAAACTTGCATTATCCTCTATTTTGCTTATGAGTGTATCCACAATTGGCTGTATGCTTAGTTCAAGTTTCTCCTGATCAACAGGATGCACTATAGGTTCACCTAATTTGACAGAATCTATAACAACTATTGTATCATTTTCATTATGAGAATAATACTCAATCTGTCTGTAGTTCGCCTCAATTTCTGCTGTATAACCGGATTCCACATAATTAAGAGGCGGAATTCTCGGTATAACAGCTTCCGTAATACCAGGACCTTCAAGAATCAGCGGATTTATCCCGAATGTTTCACCTGTTGAAGTTGAATCATAATTCAGGTAGTTCAGATCATAGGCAGTAATCTTATAAAAATAGGTGAGACCATTCGTCAGATTAGTGTCAACAAAAACATAGGGAACACCTGTATTGGTGCCCAATGTTTCATATATATACTCAACACTGGGTGTACCAAACTGATTATAGGTTACATTGGAATCCACTAATACAGCAGTATAATCATCAATGAGATCATACTTGGCAATCTGTTCCCAGGAATCTCCTGCACCAGTTCTTGATTTGAATATCTTGTATCCCACAACATCAAATTCACGGTATTCCGGATTGTACATCGTATTGGGTTCTGTCGGCGTGCCTGGATCTCCCACTAATTCATAGTATGGATCAGGAATCAATTCAACAGTATTGTCCCAGTATAAAATTACTTCCTGATTCATTCCCTTTGTATTAAATGGAACCTGTCCCGGTGCAACCGGTCCGGTGAAATCATCATCATAAACCTTCTGAGCTGCCTTTGCTCCAAGAAACATCTCATTAGGGTCATTTTTGGATAATATTATGGCAACAACGATATTGACCTTGTCTTGATATTCAAGTGTAAAAGGTCCTGATGCCATAATGAATCTCTTGTCATCAGCCATATCCGGGGATTCACTTATTCCGGGATAACCTGAACTTCCTGGCCAATCTGCTGTTGTCGGGAATGGGCTGTATGACAATTCCGGACTATTGGGGTCATATGTCAAGTGATTATAACCTGCCAGTACAAGATATCTCTCATACATGTTCTTCGGGTCTGTGGTAAGGGTAAACCTGTTAAATGTGGTCATGCCGATCTGTTCACCTTCAGAAACATCAGTTTCCCCATCATGATCCTTATCAATAGGATAAGTAGCAACAGGGGATTCCATATACTTGAATGAAATTATACCGGGATCATTTACCCAATCTGGCTCTGGCTCAAGCTGAAATTGATAACCCAGATTCAGTGAGTCAATAAAACCGAGGAGATCATCAGGTGAATTTTCGCCTTCGTCTGCTTCATTGCCGATATCACAGTCAGCAGCAACTCCCATATAAACAGAGTCTATTGCCTGGCTGTCTTCTCTTGCATTTTCAATCTGATATCTCATGAATACAATGTTCCCCTTCAGGGGGCCGACCCATGCATATGTAGTAAGATATACCTTTATTCCCAAAGGCAGATTTTCTCTCTCAAAATGCCTGTTCGGATCCATATCTGAGAACTCACAGTATGTGTCTTCCATTGATACAATGGAATCGTATATTATTTCACCATCACCATTTTTCGGAGGCCAGTCATTTGTAGAAACATATACCCTTTCATTTTCATTGGTGTATGATGGACCATCTGTTCCTTCACCGGGAACCATTTCACTGGTTCCGGCATTGGGATGATAGCCGCATGACACCAGTGTATCCAAATCACCGTCTCCGTCAACATCTATTTTACCGCCGATCCAGATTCCTGCACCAAATATATAGGTTTCATTATAACGGCCTGATGGCCAGTATAAACCGGAATCATCCATAGCAACGTCCTGACCGAATATACCGAAATTTGTTATCGGCATTGCTACTTCATTTACTGTGGACCAGCTCTGAGACCATTTTCTTCCTGCCGGCTCATTCTCACCGGTAGCTGTTCTTGCCATTAAAGGAAGAATGATGACGAGAGATAGAATCAGGATGGATGTAAATTTAATAAGTTTTTTCATTCATTCCTCCATTTTAGAACGAGAATTCAAGACCGACAGTGACAATTCTCGGTGCAGAATAATTTGTCGGTGCATTTAATTGATCTGAGTAAGCTCCAACTGCTGCTTCATAGAATTCTTCCTGTGTGCAAACCCCATCCATATCCAGGTCCCTTCTCACATCATAACCGGGATTTCCTATTTCTGTTGTACTGAAATCACTGGGTTTGAGTGTTCTCACTGTCCCATCTGTATCAGGCAGGCCTGTAGATGGATATACATCTTCAACATTCTTGATATTGAAGAGATTTGATACCTGTACATAGAAATTCGGTGTAATAGGTCCTACCTTGATGCCCTTTCTGAATTTGAAATCCGTGTTGAATGTCCACGGCATTCTTTCACTGTTCTTGTCTCCTGTCAACTTGCCGTCTGAATCAGTAGGGCTATAGGGCCTTCCACTTGCAATATTATTATTCAGTGTAATAGACCAGTTGTCAGCATAAACAGGGAGTTCGCCCTGCGGTATTCTGAATGTCAGTACGAGATTTACTATATGTCTTTGATCATAATCAAGGTAATATGGGACTTTCGGCAGTATTGCAGTGCCGCCTGTTACAGGATCTACATTACCGTAAAGATACTGATACCCTTCAAATGCATCTGAGGCTGTGCCCTTTGCAAATGAAAGTGTATATGAAGCATTCCCTGTGAAATACTTGCCTGTTCTCTGGAAAGCAACTTCAAATCCCTTGACATTGCCGTATTCAACATTCTGATATGCAAAATAAGACATGGGTATTGCAAAAATCTTCCTTGAACCAATCAAGTCATATATATCCTTATAATAGGCTGTGAAGTCAATTGCCATGTCAGAGCCAATCTGTGTTGCAATACCAATTTCATAGGCAACTGTTCTTTCAGCTCCGAGATTGGGGTCACCAACAAGTGAATTACCTCTCTTGGTGATATCAACTCCAATACCGCTGAACAGATAATCCATCTGCGGTGTCTGGAAGAAATGACCGTAATTGAAATGCAGTACCGATGTCTCTGTTATGGGATGTGAGATTCCCAGACGGGGTGATATTTGATACTTCACATCAGCAATCTGAACATTCCACTGCTCAGGACTGATTGTATCCGGTTCACCGCCTTCCATGACTATGGTGTCTGAATCAATGGTGTTAGGCTCATATTCAATTGATCCATCTTCATTGACAACCTCTCTATACAGAGGATAAGTCACATTCAGGGGATCAACATAATACGGTGTATTGGATGAGAGATAATCCAGTCTCATACCCACATTAACGACCATGCCTTCAAACTCCATCTTATCCTGAACATATCCCGATATCTGGCTGGGGAATACATTGTAGTCATCCTCAAATGGATTGGGACTCCATGGAATATACAAATCATACTGATACAGTTCATAATCCTTATACTGGAATCCGGCTTTTACCTCATGATTTCTTCCTATCTGACTGGTCCAGTCACCCTTCAATGCCCAGTATCTTGAGTATCTGTAATTCATATAACCATAATAATTGGGATATATGTACTGGGATGATTCCGGCCAGTATCCCCACGGGCTATTATAGGCCCAGTAATCATTGGGGGAAGGTATTTCCTCAAACTGAAATGTATCAAGTAAAGTATAGGGTTTCCAGAATTCATACCATTCCGGTGTTGTTGATTCAGGTGGATAGAAAGTATCCCTGACACCTTCATCAGTTACATATGAAATCGGATCAATAAATTCAGGACCTATTGTTGTTGTTGTATAGAAATAACTGCCCCTCAATGTGAAGAAATTCCTGTCATTGAGCATCCAGTTGATTGTTGCATTGCCCTGATATCCGTCAATATTTCTGGAAACATACTTCTCAAGATTGTATTTGAGGTCATTGGCGTAATTCTGCATTGACTGATGGGACAGGAAACCGCCTACATTGACCTTTATATTATTGGTCGGCTTGAATGTCAGTTTCAGCTGACCATGATATTCATGTGATT
>JAXHVG010000225.1:0-2078 GCA_034189245.1 Caldifarciminota bacterium | reverse complement strand
ATAAGGGTAAAGGGACACCCGTTGAAATTAGATTTAAGATGTATATTGTCAGAGATTGTGATAATTCGGACATGATGAAAGCAATGCTTACGGTTATACCGATACACAATACTTTGAATTAGAGGCTAAACAGGCGTTTCCCGGTAAATCCACCAACTAATATGGAGAAGAACCACTTATGCCTCATGTAAATTATCTTATTATTTAGTCTCTTACTTGTAATTGTCAGGGGTGTAACAGATGATTACAGGTCTATCTGACTGTCACATAATGGTGTTTGGTGTATATTATTCAATATACTGATACTTATAAAGTTCAGCATACTTATCATTCTGCTTAAGGAGTTCCTGATGTGTGCCGCTTTCTACAATTCTGCCTTTGTGCAGCACATAAATCCTGTCTGCATCCTGTATTGTAGAGAGACGGTGGGCAATGGCAATTGATGTCCTGTCATGCATTATCCTGGATATTGCATCCTGGATAAGGGATTCTGTTTCACTGTCAATACTGGATGTTGCCTCATCCAGTATCAGTATCTGAGGCTCTATTGCAAGAGCCCGGGCAAATGCAATGAGCTGTCTCTGACCGGTTGAGAGATTCTTGCCGCTTTCAGCTACAGTGTCCCTGTACTGTTTATCAAGTTTGCTGATAAATGTATGGGCATTTACATATTTGGAATACTGGACAATCTTTTCATCCTCCACATCCTTATTGAGTGCAATATTATATTTGATGTCGCCGGAGAACATAATTACATCCTGAAGAACCAATCCGAAATAAGACCTGAGGTCATCCAGATTCATGTCTCTTATATCCACATCATCAATGAGGATCTGACCCTCATCAATATCATAGAACCGCATGAGCAGATTGATAATCGTTGTCTTGCCCGCACCGGTAGAACCGACAAATGCCACCGATTCATTGGGTTCAATTGTAAAGGACACATCCTTCAGCACAGGTTCGTCTTCTTTATAAGAGAAAGTGACATTTCTGAATTCAACCTTGCCCCTTGCATTATCGGGGAATTTGCTCTCCTCGGGGGATTTGATATAATCATCCTCATCAAGAATTGTCATAATTCTCTCTGAAGAAGCCATAGCTGACTGGAAAATATTGAATTTTTCCGAGAAATCAAATATTGGTCTGAAGAGTTTTCTTACATAGGATATAAATGCAATAAGGACACCGACAGTAACAACACCCTCAAGTACTGCATTACCGCCGAAATATATCAGTGTTCCCAGTGTGACAAATGAGAGCACATCAATAAGAGGGCGGAATATGGAGAATATCAGCAGCTGAAACATATTGGCTTCATAGTAATTCCTGCTTGTCTTGTCAAAGTCACTGTATGATTTTTTCTGTTTATTGAATGCCTGAATAAGGGACATTCCCGATATTGATTCAGAGAGAAAACTATTCACCCTCGCCAGAGACAACCTTACCTTTCTGTATGCCCGTCTTGCATATTTCTGAAAGAGATACAGTGTTACAGCCAGAACCGGGATAAGAAGCAGCATTATACCGGCAAGCGGAACAGAGAGCCTGAACATAATTGCAAATATCCCTACAATAACAAGTATATCCTTTGCAGAGTATATCAGCACATCCGTAAGCAGCTGCCTTAATGCATCTATGTCATTATTGGTTCTTGTTACAAGTCTTCCGATGGGATTTTTTCTGAAGAAATTCATGGATAATTTCAGTATATGTCTGACAACATCTGAACGTATGTCATACATGATATTTTCACTGACAATGCCCATTGTAACAACCTGAAGATATGTGAATGCAAATGCTATCAGCAGAAGCCCTATATAGAATAATGCATATTTCCTGACATTATACATATCATCGCTGCGGATATCAGCCATCTCTTCGTCAGATATATTCTTGAGTGCAGAGTACTCAGCCAGAAGACCCTTGGGTGAGTCAATATAATCTATCCCATTATTCTCAAGGACACCCCTGTCCTCAGCATTAAATCGGAATAACTTCAAATCCGTCTTCAGCCCCGCCTTCCTCAAATCAGCATTCTGCCCCCTTGTAATGATCTCTGAGGGAATATAGATAAG
>JAXHVG010000224.1:0-5258 GCA_034189245.1 Caldifarciminota bacterium | reverse complement strand
GACAAATGAGAATATACGCATGGCACTGACAGGTGATATGTCTTGTTCGTATTCATACGGATCCAATTGCCCCTATCCCAAATATGAATATGACGGATCAGTGTTCCCGGATGAATTGCTCAAACCCCGTTATGACTGGCTTGTCTCACATGATGATTTCAATCAATGCTTTGATAAGCCTGCACTTGTTTCATACTGGGGGCACGGCAATGAGCTTGCAACAGTAATGCCCCATATTTCAACTGCCTATATGCCATACTATAACATGAGTACAGGGGGGTTGCTCTTTCTCTTTTCATGTCTTACGGGCAATTTCAGCAATGATTTAAATCAGCACAATACATGTCTGGCAGAATCCCTGCTTCTGTATAATCAGGGACCTTCATTTGTCCTTGCTTCCTCAACAGAGACATTCCTGCAGTACAACAGGAATATGCTCCTTATTCTCTACGACTGTCTTGACAATAATCTGTTCCCTGTTGAGAGTGACACATCCAATATGCATCTCTATAGAATTGTCCATTCATTAAAGTCCAATACACTGTCATTTGCAGGACTCAGCAGATATTCATATGCACAGGCAAGAAGTTATCATGCATTCGGACTGCCTTTTCTTATTATGATGAAGAGAGGCAATCCGCATCACTTTGACGCACAGGATACACTGTACACCGGTAATCCTCATCTTGACATTTATGCCTATGCCTATGATACACTCTTTATATTCTCTGACAGCGTGTTCTATGATACATGCGCAGTAAATCCCGGTTTCAACAGCAAGCTTATCACCAATATCCGGGAGGGATTATTGTACATATCCTCATACAGGAACGGGGTTCTGCATATTGATTCAGTGAATGTCATTGCCTCACCCTTCAATATATCGGGTTTTGATATTAATGATATAATCGGGGATAATGACAGTATTGCAGAGTGTAATGAATCATTATATGTATCATTTGACCTCTTCACTGATACCTGCCGCACTGTCCGTATTACATCCGGTGAAGCTCATGTCATTGATTCTGTTCTGGAGATATCTCCCGGATCAATGAGCGACTCTGTTGCTGTAATAATAAGGGACAGTGTCACGAGATGCAGATTATATTTTATTTCAGATTCTGATTCATTTGTATATGATATGCCTGTTGAAAGACGGGCAGTTCAATTGGATTCCATTGTGCTGCTTGATGATTATCCGCTTGTAGAGAATCAATTTCTCAATTTCAAATTCCACTTCTCTTTCCCCGGTCATGAATATGACTCCCTTCTGATAGATTTCGTCTCTGACAGTGCTGATTTCATATATGAAACAGTGTCTGTAAATAATTGTTCGGATCCGTCTGTTGTATTCAATACAGTCCGGTTTACAGGCAGATACTGCCCTGTTATAATCAAGTGTTCATCGCATTTCCTCCAGTGTGAATTTTCAGAAGAATTCTCCATACCCCTGAGCAATGAGCTCCTTGTATATGATACTGAAAGCATACTGCAGGGCTCATCATTTCTCCATTTCCTCAGGGATTCACTGGGTCTGTCGCTTATTATAAGTGATACATTGAATGATTCCATTACATATCCTGCATATATATTCTCCATGGGCAATTATCCTGATAACAATGAAATGGATATATATGAAGCTGACTTCATAAGGGAAATATTCAAGAGGAATATCCCCCTCTATCTGGAGGGGGGTGACTGCCTCGGTTATGACAGTGAGGGCAAGAAATTGCAGGCATTGTTCAGTATTGATAATGCATATGACGGCAGTGATATAGTTTCCGGAACAAGGATATATTTCTCCCCGCTTGATGATTCACTTACTGTAAAAGGGACAGCGGGATGCATTGATTATTATAATACAGACAATTACGCCCACATTGCATCAGGCAGAGCCTATTCATCATTGTCCCCCGCCGGCTTGGCTCAGTCAATTTCAGTAAGCAATCTGCATTATCCTGACAGCAATAGGATGTACTATCTATATTATCTTTTTCTCATGTGTCCTTCTGTTAATCTGCTCTTCCCGGGCAGTATTACAATGAAACATGCACAAACAGTAAATATATTCAATGGAGGGAGCACTGTAATGATAGACATACTTCATAAACCGGATTTTTTGAAAAGCGTGCAGTATGAAAAGAGGATTATTCCTGAAGATTCATTGCTCAGCTTAAAACTGATTCCTGACAGGCATTTCCGGGGGATCCTCAATGATTCCATTGTATTTACTGTGTTCAGTGATACTTTCACCATTGAGGTCAATTATTTTTCCCTCCATAATTATGCATTAGAGAGTGAAGAGAGAGGAATTGACCCGGTTGACCATTCAGCTGAAAAGACCGGGGATATAAAATCCCCGGTCTCCGGCAGCAAGCCTGTACTGTATGACAAGACAGGCAGAATTGCCCGTGAGCCTGTAGATGGCATATATTTCAGCCGGTCACAGGATAAGTTGATACTGATAAGATGAAGGGAGAGGTTTTAAACCTCTTCCCTTCTTCTCTTTATCCTTGACTCCGCTATTGAGTAAAGTACAGGTATGATTATAAGTGTCACCAGTGTAGCTACAAGCAGTCCGCCTACAACAACAAT
The DNA here is from genome assembly GCA_034189245.1 of Caldifarciminota bacterium. Taxonomy (GTDB): domain Bacteria; phylum Hydrothermota; class 32-111; order 32-111; family 32-111; genus JAXHVG01. The sequence goes on along the minus strand of JAXHVG010000224.1, from coordinate 2,663 downwards.
ACCCAAGGGCCTCCACAATGCTGAACCGCTTCCTGTAGAAACAGCGAGTGCCATAAGTCCGCTCATTGTGGTGAGTGCAGTCATCAGCACCGGCCTGAGGCGGGTCTTGCCTGCAAGAGGCACAGCCTCTGAAACAGGCATTCCCTTTAACCTCAATTGATTGGTGAAATCCACAAGTACAATGGCATTATTCACCACAATACCGACGAGCATCAGCATGCCGATAAATCCCATAACGGAGAGGGCAGTATTGGTTATAAACAATGCCCATATTACACCGACAAATGCAAATGGCAGTGAGAATATTATGATAAATGGGTCAATGAATGATTCAAACTGACCTGCCATCACAAGGAAGACGAGAACTATGCCGAGCAATATGGCAATGCCCAGATCCCTGAATGACTCCTGCTGGCTTTCAATATCTCCACCCTGCTCAATCCGTACACCATCCGGCAGTTTTGTGTCGGCAATAATTTCATTGATAGCCAAAGCACCCTCTGAAATCGCTATCCCGTCAACATTTGCCTCAATCTTAACGAACCGCTCAGCATCCTTCCTCTCAATAAGGGGCGGTTCTTTTGTCCTCTTGATTTCAGCTACAGCAGCAAGAGGCATGGACATCCCCATGGGATTATATACAGGAATACCAGCCAGATCATTGATTGATGTGAGATATTTTCTGTCAAAAGCCAGATTGATATCATATTCAAATCCGTCTTTTCTGAAGACAGAAATATCACTGCCATTGATGCCTGCATATAGGGACTGCATTAGGAATGCTGTATTCATACCTGTTGAGGACATTCTCTCCTTTCTGGGAATAATGGAAATATTGTCAAATGCCTCATCCCTTGACAGTGATATATCAACAAACCCCTCTATATCCTCCATCTTGTTCTTGATATTCCGGGCAATGGAGAATATTTCTGAGACCTCATTGCCATACACCTCAATTTGAATCTGTTTACCTCCGCCCATGAATCTGCCCCCGGGACCGCCGGCTGAAAAATTGGAAGATTTCACTTCCGGATAACTGTTGAGAACAGCCCTCAAATTATTGATGATAGCATTGTATTCCCGCCCGTTCTCTTCTATTTTCAGTTTGCCTATCACTGTAATAGTATATGAATTTCTATCTGACTGCATGCCGCCGCCGGATGCTAATCCTGCCTGCATTGACCACATAGTGAATTCGGGTATCTCTTCAGGCAGGGTAATATTGAGCGAGTCAATAATACGGGATGTTTCTTCAATACGCATACCGGGTATCAGCTTCACTGTACCGAATACAAGCGAACTGTCCTCTGATGGCAAAAACTCTGTTTTCAAAGAAGGGACTATCATTAATGAAAGAATGAAAACTATCACTGCTGAGAATAATATGAATTTCTTATGCTTCAGAGCAAAATTGAGGAATCGGGAATAACCTGATTCAACTGCAATAAATACATTCTCTGATTTCTGCTCAAATTTCGTCTTCTTATGACCGAGATGCCTCAGTATTCTTGATGAAAGCATTGGTGTAAGTGTCGTGGATGTTATGAGTGAACCCAATAGTACAATGGATACTGTGTATGCAAGCTGTTCAAAGAGCACTGATGTGAGACCTCCGACAAATAGAAGGGGTATAAATATGGCAATTGTTGTGAATGTTGATGCCATAATTGCAGTGACAACCTCTCCTGTTCCCCTGTATGAAGCGTGCCGTATCTTTTCATTCTCTTCATCCCTGTGCCTGAAAATATTCTCCAGCACCACTATAGAATTATCCACAACCATTCCAATGGCAATGGATATTGAGGCAAGTGAAATCACATTGATTGAACTGCCGGAGAAATAGAGATAGATAAATGCAATGATGAGTGAAAAAGGTATTGCCAGTGCAATTATTAGGGATCCCCTGAAGTTTCTGAGGAATATCAGCACAACAAGTATGACAAAGATAAAGGCAAACAGCACTGTTGTGAGCAAATTGTTTATTGAATTCTCAATATCAAGGGATGTATCATACAGCACATCCATTTTTGTTCCTTCAGGGTAGATGTTCTTTACTTCATCCATCTTTTTCTTAAGCTCATTGGCAACTTCAATGGTATTGGCGCCTGATTGTTTCTGGACAATAATTATTATGCCGTCACTATTCCTTATTTTACTTACTGACTCCATTTCCCCTGAACTGAATGTCACTTCAGCAACATCCTCCAGATATATGGTCTGATGCGAACTTGTTGCGCCTATAACTGTCTTCTTGATTTCCTCAATTGATTCATATTCACCGGGTATTCTGACTGAATATGCCATCTTTCCCTCTTTGATCTCTCCAAGAGGTGCATTGAGATTATTTGCCTTGACTGCATTTGTTATCTGGCTGAGGGTTACATTGAATCTCTGCATAGAGGGTATATCAACACGGATATTGACGCTTTTCTGCCTGCCTGAAGCAAAGGCTGATCCAACGCCTGAAGCCTGTCTGAATTTATCAAGCACCTGTTTTTCTGTTAATGCATAGAGATCCTCAACTGTCATATCCGGTGATGATACGCCAATAACCATCACAGGTGCCATGGAACTGGAAAACTTAAAGAGCATTGGATCGGATGCACCATCCGGCAAATCCCCTTTGACAAAATCCAGTTGGCTTCTTATATCATTAAGGGCTG
>JAXHVG010000223.1:0-3661 GCA_034189245.1 Caldifarciminota bacterium | reverse complement strand
GTCTCCTCCTCAATATCCACATTCTCCTTTGCCTCAATAGCCGAATGCATACCCTCTGAGAATCGTCTCCCGGGCATTAGCCTGCCTGTATGCTCATCAACAATAACAATTTTGCTCTCCTTGATAATATAATCAACATCCTTGGTGAATAATGTATAGGCTTTGAGTAATTGATGCACAGAATGGATCTTCTCTGACTTGGATGCGTATATATTGTTTATCTCATCCTTCTTCTTGAATTTTTCCTCTTCACTCAAACTGTCATTGTCATCAATCTCCTTGAGTTCAACGGATAATTGAGGCAGTATGAAGAAGTCCTTTTCTCCCTTTATTTTTGAAAATTCTGTTTCACCCTCATCAGTAATATGGACAGAATTCCTCTGCTCATCAATGGAAAAGAGCAATCCCTCATCAACCTTATGGAGATTTTTGTCCCTTCTCAGATTATTCTCCATATCCTCCATACCCTTGACAATATCGGCCTCCTGGAGGAGATTGAGGAGAGGGGGATGCTTGGGCACAGCCCTCTTGACCTTGAGAAGATTATATATGCCTTCCTCCCAATTGTCTGATTCCAGCTGCTCCTTTGCCTTCTTGAAGAGTTCTTTTGCCACATCCTCCTGCCTTCTTACAAAACTTCTCACAGGACTGTTCAGCTCATTGTAAATTCTCTGTGTCTTCTCCCTGTCATGCTCATCCATGGGTAGACCGGAGATGATAAGCGGGGTTCTTGCCTCATCAATAAGCACAGAATCAACCTCGTCAATAATACCGAAATAGAATTCATCCCTGTGAACCTTGTCCCTCTTATTATATGTGAGATTATCCCTCAAAAAATCAAATCCGAATTCATTATTGGTTATATAGACAATGTCCCTGCTGTATTCATCCTGTCTCTGAGAAGGTTTCATTCCTGACTGAATAAGGCCGACAGATACACCGAGATTCTCATATACAGGCGACATCCAGGCTTTGTCCCTGCGGGCAAGATAATCATTAACTGTAATGAGATACGCACCCCTGTCTGTCAGTGCATTGAGATAGAGAGGCATTACTGCAGCAAGGGTCTTGCCCTCGCCTGTTGCCATTTCCGTAATTTTACCTTCATGCAGAGCCATTGCTCCTATAAGCTGCACATCATAGGGAACCATATCCCATATAAAATGAATGCCGTACTGGGAGTATGAATATTTTTCATCAGAGAGCTTCTTCATCACATATTTGACAAGTGCAAATGCCTCAGGCATTATACTGTTCAATTCCTCTCCACTCTCTATGCGTTTGCGGAATTCCTCTGATTTATCCTCTGCAGCAATATCACTGTCAAGATATTCATTGTAATACTGATTGATAATACCGACTTCCTGCCTGTATTTTTTTAACTGTCTTTCATTGTATGAGGGGAATATTTTACGAAGAAAATTCACTGAACTGCTCCTTGATTGTACTATAAATACCTTCTGAATCTATTTTGTGCATTGCCCTCAGTTGAGCCTGTGTGCCCACTTCAATGAATCTGTCCCTTATGCCGATATTGACAATACTGCATTTGATATTATTCTCTGCAATAACACGGTTTATCATCTCACCCATGCCTCCAGAGAGTATGTTCTCCTCGGCAGTGACAATGCGTGAGTGTTTCTCAAGCAGGGGCAAAATTGTTTTGAGGTCCGGGGGTCTTATGAATCTCAGATTGACAATTGTGGGATTGATGCCGTCCTTTTTAAGCATCTCCCCGGCCTTAATTGCTGGATAGACCTCTGAACCGATTGCAATGATAAGAATATCTTCACCCCTTTCAATAATCTCGCTGGTGCCGATTTCAATCTCTTTAATTTCACCCGATATATCAACACCAATACCCTCACCTCTGGGGTATCGCAGGGCAATGGGCCCCTTATTGTAATCAAGTCCCAATTTTATCATGCTTCGCAGTTCATCCTCATCCTTCGGTGACATAATAACCATATCAGGCACTGTTCTGAGATATGAAAGGTCAAAAAGCCCGTGATGTGTAGGACCGTCTTCCCCCACTATACCTGCCCTGTCCAGTACAAAGAATACATTCTGTTTCATAAGGGCAGCATCATGTATCAGCTGATCGTATGCTCTCTGGAGAAATGACGAGTATAGGGCACATACGGGTTTCATACCCCCCAGGGCAAGTCCCACTGCAAATTCCGCTGCATGCATCTCCTCAATTCCGACATCAAAAAAACGCTCCGGATAGGCTTTCTGGAAATGTACAAGGCCTGTTCCGTCAGGCATTGCAGCAGTAATAGCCGCTACATCCCTGCGGTTCTTTGCCAGTTCAACAAGTGTTTTCCCGAATACTGCTGTATATTTGATATTCTTTCCGGGCGCTGATTCCTTCTTGCCTGTATCCGCACAGTACTTGCCCAGACCATGGAATGTCGTGGGGTCATTTTCCGCAGGCTTATACCCCCTGCCCTTCTGCGTTATTGCATGTATGAGAAGCGGACCATTGTAATTCTTTACGGATTTCATTGTTTCTACCAGATCCTTGATATCATGTCCGTCAATAGGCCCGATATACCGTATGCCGAATTCCTCAAATAGTATTGTCGGTATGACAAAATTCTTCATTGATTCCTTCATTCTCCTTGCAAGGTCACGCGCCCTGCCGGACATTTTATCAGGCAATACTCCCAGAAGCTCCCAGACCTCATTCTTCAGAGAACCGTAAACAGGTGTGGTCTCCAGTTTATTGAGATACTGTGAAATGCCCCCGACATTCTCCGAAATGGACATCTTATTGTCATTGAGTATGATAAGCATTCTGGGTCTTAACTGGGCAATCTGATTCATTGCCTCATAGGCCATGCCATTTGTCATTGCTCCGTCGCCTATTACATTTACTATCTGGAAATTATCCCCTTTCATGTCCCTTGCTGCAGCCATGCCGAGAGATGCTGACATGGAGGTGCCTGCATGGCCCACTGTAAGTGCATCATACTCTGATTCAAAAATATTGTTAAAACCATTGATGCCATTGAGCTGTCTCAGACCCTTCATTGCCTCTTTCCTGCCTGTGAGTATCTTGTGAGCATACGACTGATGACCCACATCCCATACAAACTTATCTTTGGGGCAGTCAAAAACATAATGCATTGCCAGTGCAATTTCCACTGCACCCAGTGATGGTGCCACATGCCCCCCTGTCTTGCATGTTATACTAATAATATACTGTCTTATCTCGCCGGCCAATTCCCTCAATTCATAATACTTCATCTGCTTGATATCTTCAGGATAATTTACTTTGTCCAGCAAACCCATGATAACTCCTTATGCAAATATTACAGCTACAAGAATACCGAGAATAGATCCCATGAACACCTCTAGCGGTGTATGACCCAATAGCTCAACAAGGCGTTCTTCATTAATATGCTTGTCCCTTACCATCTCTTCAACAATGCGGTTCAGTATTGCCGCCTGTCTGCCTGCAGCTCTTCTTATGCCTGCAGCATCATACATGATAACCATAGCAAAGAACAATGTGATTATAAACAATACATTGTTGAAACCATTATAAATGCCGACAAGTATTGTGAGTGCTGTTGCTGTTGAAGCATGTGATGACGGCATGCCCCCTGTCTCAAAGAACCGGCTGAAATTAATCTTTCTGTGTTCAATATAGAAG
>JAXHVG010000222.1:0-2049 GCA_034189245.1 Caldifarciminota bacterium | reverse complement strand
CAGTCACTTCTGTTCATATCACAGTCAACGGATTTTACCGATGATTCAAGCACAGATATAATATCATAGGCAGTGATTTTATCCGGTTCCCTGCTGAGCAGATAACCCTCATTGACCCTTCTTATGAGACCCGCTCTCTTGAGCCCGCCCATAATATGGTCCAGATATTTCATTGATAGATGTTCCAAATTGGCAATATCCTTTAAAAGTACAGGTTGATTGTCCTGCATTGCTATGTCAATCATTGCCCTCAGTCCATACCTGGACCGTGTTGATAATTTCATCCAAACTCCTCGTTCTACTAATTCTATAGAACTACTTGAATGATAACGCATTATTTACTCTTGTCAACCCCTAAAGGGACGGAGGTTGAAGATATCAAAGATAGTTCTCCTTCCACAAAAATTTCATCATAAGTGCGAGAATATTTTATCTTATGACAATTGCATCTTGATGATAAGAATAGAGCATTTTTTCAGAAAAATAAGCATTACGACTCTTTATTGCCTACAAAAGCCTATAATTAGCTATTTGGATATTTTCGTTTATCAATTTGAATTATTTAGAAGGCGTTAAAATGTTTTTCACTTAATATCACTAAACAACCACAAGAGGCAAACTATTCTTTTTACTGTTTCGATCATTTCTGTTTCGTTTATTCTGATTGCTCTTTTTTTATAGAGATATAATTCCCTATAAGTAAACCATCTTATTATTAGAGATAGGGCAATGTGCTGATATCTTTGATGTATTCAACCTCCGTCCCCTCTCCGGTGATTTATTTCTTATTATTAAGGTTTTCTTTCCGGGATTCAATGTTTTCAAGGAGGCGTTTCTGCTGCTCGTCAAGTGCTTTAAGGCGGCTTTTTATGTTTTTTGCCTCTTCCTTGCTCTTACTCTCTTTCAATTGCTCTTTCAGTACTGTCTTCTCTTCTTCAATTTTATCAATATAATCCCTCTTCTTCTCCAGTTTCTCTGATTCCATTGCCTTGTCAAAGACCATTTCATCGGGGCTTTTCTCACCTGTTTGCTTTTCCTCTTTCACCTGCATCTGCGGTATGAAATTATTCTCATCCACCCTGCGCTGATTCATGAATGACGGTGAGACGATTTCAATATTGTTTTTATGGAGTTCATCCATTATTTTTCCCTTCAGTGCAGATATAGTGCTGAAGTACTTCTCAGAGTCCTCAAGAAATCCATGCACCCTGTATGAAACAGCATAATCGCCCAGTTCCGTAATATATACAAATGGATCCTTGAGTCCCAGATCCAATGCAGCCTGTTTCAGGCATTCCTCTATTCTTATGCGGGACACATCATATCCCAGGGAAACACTTGCTGAAATGACCGTATCATTGCTTCTTATCAGTTTCACAGGATTGGTTGCAATATAGAGATTGGGTATTGTGAGGAAATTGCTGTCCTGCAGCTGTATCTCTATGTGAAAAACACTCTTCTTTGTAACCCTGCCCTGAATATCCCCCACATTGATGAGATCGCCGTTCCTGAATCTGTTCATTGAATTGTTCATAATCCCTGCAATGAGATTCCCCAGTATTGTTGTGGATGATAATGCAACAGTAGCACTGATGAGAATGCCGAGAAATGAGAGTATCTGCCCCTTAAGCTGCCTGTCAATGGGAAGGGTTACAATAATAACAAATATGCCTGTTAATGTAATGATGTACATAAGCAGTTTCCTGTTGATTCTGACAGAATCCCTGCTTGTCTGAATTTTTTTGAATACAATAGTCATCACAATCAAGATCAAAGCAAAGATCAAAAACGCAATGCCTGCAGGTGTAAAGGTGAGCAATGTGTCATATAGGGGTTTCATATTACTCCTCTATTTCCTTTAAATGCCTTTAATTTTCTCATATAATAATATTTATTATAATCCATATCAATATATATATCCATAATTCTCTTTATAAGGGGCTGCTGTCTGTACCTCTTTGCTGTGAAGTATCCCTTACGGAGAAGCTCTATTTTCTTTGCTCTTCTCTCTTCATTTGAAGCAAGAGCCATATATGCCGATGCATTGAC
>JAXHVG010000221.1:0-3763 GCA_034189245.1 Caldifarciminota bacterium | reverse complement strand
CAGGGATGGGCTCACTTCGTTCACTCGTCTCCTTGAAGAGAAGTAAATACTGCCCGTAGGCAAACCCAAATAAGGTCAATAGTCGCAGGTCAATGGTTGATAGTCACACCTTGCTTGCCCGGGTGAATCACTGACCACTCCCCTACATACATCCTATTCATATCTGCTACATTGTCTCGTGTCCCGTGACTCGCGTCTCGGGTCTGTTATCCTTCGCTCACTGTTCGAATCCGCTCCCCAGCCAAAATTAAAAAACCGCTCATAGAGCGGTTTATAATTTTGGCTGGGGAGCAGGGATTCGAACCCCGATACCATGATCCAGAGTCATGTGTCCTGCCATTGGACGACTCCCCAGTTTAAAATAGCGGTACGGGGAATCGAACCCCGCTTTCATGGATGAGAACCATGTGTCCTATACCGATAGACGATACCGCCATTTAAGTGCTATAATATATCAGATTCGGTAAATTTTGTCAAGCGTTCACTGACCGTTTTACTTCCCAGTATCTCCATAAGTTTAAATAAGGACGGCCCCACTGTCCTGCCTGTCAGGGCAAGGCGTGTGGGATGTATGACATCAGCTGCCTTGAGACTCTGCTCTTCTGCATAAGCCCTGTAAATATCCTCTATTGACTCTTCTGTGTAATCCTCCATTGCTTCCATCCTGCTCTTTAAAACCTTGAGGTGCTCAATCCTTTCAGGATTAATATATTTCTTCATCCCCTTCTCTTCATACTCATCAATATCAGCGAAATAGAAATCAGTGAGTGATGGGAATTCATTGATATATCTTGCCTTCTCTTTCACTGAGTCAAATATCTTATAAATAAAATGCCTGTCATAATTGTCCAGATTAATCTTGTTCTCTGCATATATGGGTTTAAGCAATCCGTATAATCGTTCATTACTGCATTGTGTAATGTACTTTGCATTCATCCATTCCAGCTTCTTTATGTCAAAAACACCGCCCTTGCCTGTAACCCTGTCCATGGAGAATTTTTCAATCAGTTCTTCCATTGTGAAGTATTCTTCATCTCCTCCCGGATTCCAGCCTATCAGTGCAATAAAATTGACAAATGCCTCAGGGAGTATTCCCATATCCCTGAAAGCCAAAACAGAAACAGTGCCGCTTCTCTTGGAAAGCTTGTGCTTATGTTCATCCAGTATAAGCGGGAGATGTCCGAATTGGGGTATGTCCTTGCCGAGGAGTTTATAAATATGAATCTGCTTGAATGTATTTGAGATATGGTCATCACCGCGTATTACATGAGTGATATTCATCCTTGCATCATCAATGACAACTGCAAGATTATATACCGGTGAACCGTCGCTTCTGAAAAGAATAAAGTCATCAATCTCACTGTTATCCTTTTCTATTGTGCCATGCACCATATCCTCAAAAGAGCTCTTGCCCTCAGGTATCCTGATTCTATAGACAAATTCATCACCGCGCTCTACCCTCTTCTTTACCTCTTCATCAGAGAGTTCAAGGCACTTCCTGTCATAACGCCATGCCTTCTTATCATCTATTGCCTTCTGTCTTCTCTCATTGAGTTCTTCTTTCGTACAGAAGCACTTATAGACCTGACCGGTCTTCTCCATCAGAGGTATATATTCCCTGTAATGTTCAAAATACTCAGATTGATAAAAAGGGCCTTCATCCCAGTCAATGCCGAGCCATTTGAGTCCCTCCTTTATTATCTCTGTCATTTCGTCACTGCTTCTTTCCCTGTCTGTATCTTCAATTCTGAGGATGAATTTGCCGCTGTGTTTTTTTGCAAAGAGATAATTATACAGTGCAGTCCTCGCTGTTCCGACATGCAGATAGCCGGTAGGGCTAGGCGCTATTCTTACTCTTGTTTCCATACTTTCTCCTCATTATTTTTATTAAATAAAAAACTATCAGCAATAAAATGAATATCTTGGGGATTATATTATCAAATCTTGTGAAGAATGTCAAATTGTCGTTGAGACCCGCTTCTGCATTGATTATTCCCGAGCTGTTCATATCCATGCTTTCAATAATTCTCCCAGCAGGATCTATTACAGCACTGATGCCCGGATTGGATGACCTGACAATATACCGCCTGTTCTCAATAGAACGCATAATACCTGCAGAGAAATGCTGATATGGTCCAATGCCGCCCTCAAACCAAATATCCTCTGATATATTGACGAGAAGCTCTGCACCCTCACCAGTGAATCTTGCAGGTATTGTGGCAAACACTGATTCAAAGCATATATATGTCCCGAAACTGAATTGACCTGTATCAAACAGAGTGTATCTGCTGCCGGGAGAGAAGTCACTCTGTCCCAGGGGAACCTTCTTGAGAAAGCGGAATTTATCGTCAAATGGAAGGCGTTCAGCAAATCCGAGGGGTCTTATCTTATCATAATACTGCTCCATTCTGCCATTGCTCTCAATGAGATATGCTGAATTATAGTAATTGAAATGCTTTTTCTCCTTATTGTACTCCAGACGCAATGAGCCCATCATTATATTCTTGTTATTGGAATCAGCAAATGCCCTGATATATCTATTGAACTGAGATCCTCTCTGAATATAGACAGGTGACGCTGTTTCGGGGAATACAATGAGGTCTTGTTCAATATCCTTGAGTTTTTCCAGATAATCAATAATCATACCAGTGCGCATATCCGTAAATTCATGATAATGCTCCTTGGCAAATCCCGGTATATTGGGCTGAACAACAGATACATCAATAAACTCGTCACAGTACTGTTTGCTTAATGCATTTAATCCATATGCCAGATTACCCAGTACAATTACTACCATTAGACCAATCAGTATCATCCTCTGTCTCTTGCTCTGTGACACAGCCAATCTGAAGAGTAATACGGATATCATCAGCACAAATGCAGAGATGAGATACATGCCCCCTATATCTGCTGACTGTATAAATGCTTTATAATTTATCAGAGAGTATGAGGGGGATAACCAGAGGAAGGCTGTATTATTCTCAATAGAGGATAAGAATTCAATTGAAGCAAATATAAACGGCAGAAGATAAATACTGCGTGATTTGGGGTCAGTAATAATAAAAGGCAGGGTCCATAGAATTGACAGGGCACCTGACAGTAGAATCAGGCCGAAGAAAATAAGAATCCTCTGTAGAAATGTGAATTCAACCTGAATTATCAGAAACCAGTGGAGGGTAATGAACCAGAACAGAAGGAAAACAATGAATACATAGAGAATCCTCTTTTTCCTCTTCAAATTGTAAGTCAGTATCAGTATAATGGAATATGCAAATATAAATAAAAACCCCAGATTAAAAGGGGCAAATGAGAAAAACATCATAAAGGGCACTGCAATAAACAGCAGAAATTTCCTAATCATCTATTATCACCCTTCTGCCCTTAATTGTATAATTCCCGCTTAAAAGCAGTTTGAGGGCTTTGAAATAGAGGATATGCTCACTCCTGAGTATTTTCTCCCTGACCTCTTCATGAGACCTGAGACCGGATATATCAACACACTCCTGCATTATAACGGGGCCTGTATCTACGTCACTGTCAATAAAATGAACTGTGCATCCTGAAACCTTCACACCATAATCAAATGCCTGTCTCTGTGCATCTCTGCCCTTGAATGATGGCAGCAGTGAGGGGTGGATATTAATAATGTGGTTCTTATAGTGCTCAATAATGCCTGCACTGATAATACGCATGAATCCTGCAAGCAGTATAAAGTCCGGATTGATGCCTGACAGCAAATCCATAAAAATCTCCTCATCTTCAC
>JAXHVG010000220.1:0-2911 GCA_034189245.1 Caldifarciminota bacterium | reverse complement strand
CATCACTTAAATAGACCATGGCTGTAAGTTGATAAATAGCAGCCTATAAATTACTTAAATCGCAAGGACCGTCCCTGGGATTTGGAGGGTTGTTTTGACAAAATAAGGGTAAAGGGACACCTGTTGAAATTAGATTTAAGATGTATATTGTCAGAGATTGTGATAATTCGGACATGATGAAAGCAATGCTTACGGTTATACCGATATACAATACTTTGAATTAAAGGCTAAACAAGCGTTTCCCGGTAAATCCACCAGCTAATATGGAGAAGACCCCGCGTGAACATATATAAGGTGCTCTATAGTTTAACTTATACAACTTTCTATCGATGTTTTAACTGATTTAACCACCGTCCCTCTATTGGAGGTCACTGTGTATATCGCTGAGTATTCTCTTTACCTGTTTATTGACTGATTTATCAAAATCATGTGCCATTCTGCATAGAACATATCCGCCCTTGGGTTTGGCTCCGCTCTTTCTTGCAGCTGATTTGATCTGCCTTACTGCATTGCCTCCCCCGAAGAAAGGAAACGGGAAAGCCATTGTAACAAAGGGCATTACAGTCTTGCCATCCAGACCGGGCATCTCTTCAATGGTTCTAATTATTACAGGGCATGCGGACAATGCCCAGACAGGACCGCCGGCAAATATCACATCATAATCACTGCAGTCAGGTACATTGAGTATCTCATACTGGGGCATATCCCACTTCGTGCCCTTTTCAACCGGTCTGTCTGTTTCAATCCTTATAAGTTCAATGCCTTGCCCGTCTTTCTCCAATCCTGCTGCTATGGCCTCTGCGAATTTGAATGTATTATCCGTCACTGAATAAACAACAATACCTATCTGCATCATAACTCCTTTTTTTAAGTATACCAAAAATCAGATTAATTTCAATGTCTTCAATGTACTTTACAAAAAGGCTGCTGTCAGTATAATGAAAAAAAACAGGAGGTATAATGAATATCATAAAATTGTCAATTTTTATTCTCTTAACGACCCTGCTTATAATCTCAGGCTGTTCCCTGCTGCCGTTTCTCTCAACACGGGACATCAACACTGTGTCTGACTGGATAGATACACCTGCAGAAAATACTGTCTATACATATGAATTTTCAGATTATCACAATGATTCCCCTGAGGGTACTCCTGCAGAAATTGATTATGAGATTACAGATTTGACCACCAGTGACAATATAATAATTATTGAGTTAACTGATGAAAATGATTATGTCTCATATTTGATTGTTGATGATTCTTTGGGCATTTTGGCAAACAGCGCTAACAATTCATATGAAGAGGACAATGACTGGGTATATCTTGAAAAACCTGTTGAAGAGGGCAATTCCTGGTATCCATATTCCGGTGCAAACTATCAGTACACTATTGAAGGTACTGGTGTGAGCAAGACAGTTGAAGCAGGTACATACAATGACTGTGTTTACCTGACAGCAGAATACACCAATGATGCGAATATAAAATACGAATATGAGGTTTACCTGTCCCCCTCTGCAGGTAATATCATATATGAAAAGAATAAACACACATTCAGTGACGGGGAATCCTGGTCAGAAATAGTTGAACTGATAAGTATTGACTAATTGAAAAAGCCGGATCAGCCGGCTTTTTTACCATTGATATTTTAATCTGATATTTCCAATACACCGCGGCATTACAGGACCCGGTGCAAAGAGTGTACTGTCTCTTCCCATAAAAACATAGGCAAATAGTTCCATATCAATATTCAAAGGCAGCAGTGCAGTGTATATAGGACTCAGCATCACACTGCCGTCATCCATACTGATTATTGTAAAGAGTGAAATTGATGAGAACTGATCAATGGGATAATTTATGGAACTGCTTATAATATCCAGTCTATTGTCCGATCTGTCCATATGAAGCAGTGTGCTTTTGGTAATTGAGTCTATTCCGGTCAATTCAATTCCCGTGTATTCTGCCTGGAGAACGACCTTGGATGTATAATTCATAAAGAATGAATAGTCAGCCCCCAGTGTGTATGAGAAGAACCCACTGTTAATACTGTCAAAATAATATCCTGATGAGCCGTAAATTCCCAAATCCCATAGATCCCCCTTGAATGAAACAGCTGCCCTCTTCTTCGGAAGCATGCTTGATATTGAAACAAGTGCACTGTCTGCTGTGAAAACACTGTCAGCCTCATCCACATAACTGGCTGTTATATCATAACCTGCAATGCCTCCTCTTATTCTGATGCCCCATTTAAGAGCATTCATATCATCAGCTATTCCGCCGGGGAAGGATGCAATTAATGCAATACCCGAATTCCAGTTTACGGGGATATATAGTTCTGCTGCATCCGTGTATTTGCTGTTGAATTCTTCACCCAGAGCAATGGAACCGGGTGTATAGTCAATCAGATTGAACATTGACCCGAATGCCCAGGAGACAGGCTGTCTGCCCAGGGTCAACTGGAAATAATCCATATCAAATCCTGCATAGAGTTTCTTGAAGAATATGGATGTCTGTTTGTCATGCATTAGTCCCTGCAGAGGCCGGAATATCTCAAACTGACATTTGATCTCCTGACCTGCAATCTCAGGGAAAAAGATCTCAATATCTGCTGTTTCCAGTATTTCATGGTCAAAGTCATTATTATTATCAATATAGCCCATTGATTCAATCTCAAAATTACCGCCTGTTTCAAATGCAGACAGTGCCAAGCATATAATGATAATGCCCGATACAGTTGAAATAATCTTCATTACTGCTATTTTAGATTTTTTATTGTGAACATTTTACTGTCAATTTCAGGATTCAATTCCATGGATTCAATAATAACCTCAGTTGATGTATTCTGCCGGAGTTTATCCTCCATTACGGTGCGCACAGGATAATATCTGCCTTCTATCTGATCAATCTCCTCTGCTT
>JAXHVG010000022.1:0-3819 GCA_034189245.1 Caldifarciminota bacterium | reverse complement strand
TTCATAAGCCTATTTAATATCTCCTCTAACAATACTTTCAATGAGCTCTTGCTTAATCTATCAATGTCCTCTATTATATCTTTAGATAGTTGGGTGGTTTTCTTTAACATTTTGGCCTCCAATTTATCGCCGGGATACTCTGTGTCCCGGTTTTTTTGTTATTAATTTCCATTCCTTTTTCATTATACCTATTCCTCATTTTTACACAACTTTTATTTTACTCCCCCCATTATCAATGATATTACAATGGAGGAAACCGGTATCATTGGTCTGGACAGTATTGCGGAGATAGTTGATTCCGGTGTTAAGTCCCCCGGACTTATTCTCAAGAATGCACCTGCTGACTTCAGAGAATTGTTCACTAATGCTGATATGATAATAAGCAAGGGACAGGGTAATTATGAGGGCCTGTCAGAGGAAACAGGGAATATATTCTTCCTGCTTAAGGCAAAATGTCATGTGATTGCCCGCGACATAGGCGTCAATGAAGGGGATATTATTATTCAATCGGGTTTACCTGCTGCAGAAAAATAAGGCATCAGCGTCTTTTTCTCCCATCCCTCTTTCTCTCCATTGCTCCCAGGATTCTCTTCCTTATCCTGATAATTGAGGGGGTTACCTCAACAAGTTCATCATCACCAATATACTCAATAGCCCTCTCCAGTGTCATTGGCTTCACAGGTGTGAGCATTATATTATCATCTCTGCCTGCTGCCCTCATATTGGACAGTTTCTTCTGTTTGAGGGGATTGACATTGAGGTCATTGCCCTTGGCATGTTCGCCTATAACCATTCCTTCATAGACAAGATCATTGGGTCTTATGAAGAGCTGCCCTCTGGGTTCTAGATTATACAGAGCATATGCCATTGCAGTGCCTTTGCTGTCTGAAACCAGTGAACCTGTACTGCGCTGTTCAATATCACCTTTGTATTCCTCATAACCTGAAAAAATCGCATTGATTATACCTGTTCCTCTTGTATCAGTGAGAAATTCATTCCTGTATCCTATCAGTCCTCTTGAAGGGATCTTGAACTCAATCCTCGTCCTTCCGGACTGACCCGATACCATGCCTGTCATTACACCCTTTCTCTGAGAGAGCTTTTCCGTGACAATACCAATATAGGCATCCTCTGTATCAACTATGAGATTCTCCATGGGTTCCATCAATTTACTGTTTTCCTCTTTGAATATAACCTTGGGTTTGCCGACAGAAAGTTCAAATCCCTCGCGCCTCATGCTTTCAATAAGCACTGCAATCTGCAATTCACCCCTGCCCTTGACAAGAAACACATTGGCGTCATCTGATTGCTCTACTTCAATGGATACATTACGCAGTGTTTCCTTGAATAATCTCTCCTTTATTCTGGATGACTGGACATACTGCCCGTCTTTTCCCGAATAAGGCGAGGAATTAATGGTAAATTCCATTGAGACAACCGGTTTATCCACAGATATGCGTGGCAATGCCTCAATATGGTCTTTATTGCATATAGTGTCGCCTATCTTGACATCCTCAATACCTGCAAGAACAACAATATCACCCGGTTCACCAGTCTCCTGATCCGTGAGTTTCATACCTTCATACATCTGGAGTCCGCTTACCCTCAGGGGCTTGACAATACCCTCAGCATCAATGCATACGAGATCGTCATTCCTGTGAACACTGCCATTATGTATCTTGCCTATTGCCAGACGGCCTGAATAATCCGAATAACCCAGATCACTGACAAGCATTTGGAAATTATTCCTGTTTTTATACTCCGGAGCAGGCATGCGTTTTATTATTGCTTCAAATAGGGGTTTGAGGTCATTTGAATTGCCGTGCACAGTATTTTTGGCAATACCGTCCCGTCCAATTGCATAGAGAATAGGGAAATCCAGCTGATGTTCCTCCACATCAAGTGCTATAAAGAGGTCAATAATCTCATCAAGGACATCATCAGGCCTCGCATCCTTCCTGTCAATCTTATTGATGACAACCATGATCTTCAGATTGCGTTCCAGTGCTTTCTTAAGCACAAAACGTGTCTGCGGCAGAGGCCCCTCTGATGCATCAACAAGCAGTATAGCTCCGTCAGCCATTACCAGTGCTCTTTCAACCTCACCGCCGAAATCAGCATGACCCGGGGTGTCCAGGATATTTATCCTGATGCCGTCAAGCGATATTTCGCAGTTCTTTGCAGCAATAGTGATTCCCCTTTCCCTTTCAAGATCCAGATTGTCCATTACCCTTTCAACATTCAGTTCCTTGCCTTTAAGCATACCGCTCTGCTTGAACATAGCATCCACCAATGTGGTCTTGCCATGGTCAACATGTGCAATAATAGCAATATTCCTTATAGTATCATTCCTCAATTAAATACTCCTTTTAAGAATATGAATGTAAAGCAAAAAGGGAATTTTACAAGGGCAATGGGTTTTTTTTAATTTTATCAATTATACTGCTGTCTTAATTCTTCATTGCCGATTATAAGATTCGTTCTCTTCTCCCAGTCAGGAAACCTGCTGTAATTCATTGCCCTAAGGCATTTGCCTCCGGTGCAATTCCTGTATCTGTCACATATAATAATACCGAGATTTACTTCTTTTATAATTCTTCTCATTTTAATGCAGCATGAACTATTCTTCCGGTTCCTCCCAGATTATCCGGATAAAGCCTATTTCTGTATACAATTTACTGATAGCGTCTATTTCTTCATGGGGTTCATCAATGAATTTAATGAAGTCATCATACATAACCTTATTGGGAAAGACAATCCAGAATGTGTCATCCCCTGTCCAGGCTGTCCAGGCATGCAGTTTGGATTTGCGCATACGTTCATACAGATTGATTGTCTGTTTGGCAAATTCTTCAGTGTTCTTCTTATTCATCTTTTTCTCTGTGCATTATAATACTTCATTATACATAAATAATTCCCTTTCAAATATTGTAATGTGTAATTGATTATTTATCAAGTATTATCTTGTGATTTTCTGCACTAAGTATTAATTTCATACCAGGTTATGCCATTCTTTCTCTCAATATAATTCCTGCACTTGTCAGGCATATTGCCGGTCTTTGTACTGAAATACACAGTATAATCTTCAAGTCCCGGCTTACCCATGTCAATCCATTCCTTGTACGATCTGCTCAGTGACTCTGCTGATTTTTCACTGCCCCATTTGAGGATGCTGTTTCTGAACATCACAGTAAAGCCCATTTCATTTACCCCGCCTGTTCTGTTCCATATAGCATAACCTGATTCAAATCCCTCTCTGTCTGACTCATAGAGCATTGCATTAGGGTTGGATACTGCAAGATAGAATTGAAAGTTCATCCTCTGGGTGCGTGACTGCATATCAGTATTATCATCAAGCATCATATCACTCAATTGGCTCTCTAAAGATGAGCTGCGCTCTGCATGATTCTCAATAAGGCGCTGAAGTGCTCCGACCCTTTTGGAGAACTGATTCTTGTTTGAATAGACACCCTCAAAGTGAAGGAACCGCACAAATATGCTCATTGTTCCCCTGAATAGATCCTTGTCTATTCTCTGCATGGATGTCAATGTCTCCATTCCGCGCGAAACAAGGGGCAATGCGATATATCCGCCCTCTTTCACCTGGTCCGCAAAGGGTATTTCCGGTGCTCCGCATGTAACAATAATACTGTCATAGGGAGCATTCTCCCTGTATCCCCTTCCGCCGTCAGCATTGATGACATCTATATCCCCGTATCCAGACCTCCGGAGATTCTCTCCGGCAAATCTGCTTACAGTTCTGTCTATCTCCACAGTTGTGACATTATCCGTACTGCCTGTTATCTCTGCGAGTACAGC
>JAXHVG010000219.1:0-4585 GCA_034189245.1 Caldifarciminota bacterium | reverse complement strand
GGTAAAGGGACACCCGTTGAAATTAGATTTAAGATGTATATTGTCAGAGATTGTGATAATTCGGACATGATGAAAGCAATGCTTACGGTTATACCGATACACAATACTTTGAATTAAAGGCCAAACAGGCATTTCCCGGTAAATCCACCAACTAATATTGAGGAGAACCACCTTTTTCATGATTTCATGTCTGTTATGTTCTTTCATTGTCAATTTCAGCTACTTTTCCTGCCTTGTTAAAGGAGATTATTTTACCTCAAAATGTGACATTTTTTTTGAGAATAACATTAACAATTGTGCACTTGACATAAGAGTCAAAATAAACATAATAGAAAACTATGAAACGAATATTAACAGTACTTTTATTCATACCCTTGATACTGTTATCCAGAGAAATAGCATTGTATGAGATGGATGACTGGAATGCAGCTATTTATCACCCTGTTGATTATGAGGTAATGCCTATCAAACAGGGTGTTATTTTCACAAAGGGGAATGTTTCATTCTCACTTCTCAGCAATATTTCAGAGAGATCAGCAAAATCGCATCTTGTTTCATTTGAGAAAAGGACAGATATAGTCAATGAGCTTGATTCACTGGATATCCCAATGGATTCTGCAATATTGGATTCATTCAATATTGACAATGGATACAGGGGATACTATCAGATATATTCAGAGAACCGTCTCATTCATGAGAGCATTCTCTCAATGAAGAGTGATTCCATTGTTTTCTTCATTATTTCCCGTTTTGACGGCAGTGTACCTCCGGAAGAAGTTGATATTGTTAATCAGTGTATTTCCAGATTCAGGGTAATGGATGACAATGAATGAATTCACATATAATTTACTGATACTGCAGCATGATTCCAATCTTGAATATCTCAGAAAGAAGATTGAAAATCAGCAAATAGTCAAGAATAATACCCGTTTTACAGTCAAGACAATAATATTTGACCAGTCGGATGATATGTCTGATGTGTTTTTCCACGGGATTGTCCTTCCGGACAAAAGATCTGCGGACACGCTTATCAGCAGAATTATTCATTACAATAATCAGGCTGAGATATTCCTCACATTCAACAGTGATTCTACCGGGAAGGAACAGGATAATATTGCCCATATTCAGTCAAGCTCCATTACAGCCAAATTCATTATTGAGATGTTCTACAGAAGAAGGTACAGGACACCGCTCTATCAAGGGGCAAGGGAACTCACCGGTGATTCCATACGCTTCTATACACCCGGGCATATAAGGGGTGCCAGCCTTAAGAGAACAGAGACAGGAAGTGAGATGTATCATTATTACGGCAGCCATATTTTCAGTGACGATATATCTGTCTCTGATATGAGACCCGGCTCTCTGTTGAGCCATACCTCACTCTTTCTGGAAGCAGAGAGAATGATTGCTTCAGCCTACTCTGTCAAGGAAGCATTCATTGGTGTTCAGGGTACTTCAACGAGCAATAAGGTTGTTATAACAACACTTGCCAATACAGGCGACAAAATAATTATTGACAGGAATATTCATAAATCAGTAGTTCATTCAGCAATTATTGCAGGGGCTGTACCTGTATTCATCAAATCAAATTACAATAATTTGTTCAATATACTGATGCCCGGAAGAAAAGAGGATATCATTGAGGCAATTGAGAATAATAAGGATGCAAAGCTCCTTGTCCTCACATCACCGACATATGAGGGTATAATCTACAATCTGACGGAGATCATTGAACATGCCCATAGATACGGCATCAAGGTCTTTGTTGACAGTGCATGGGGTTCGCACCTCCATTTCAATCACCATTATTATCCTGATGCTGTTCAATGCGGGGCTGACTATATTGTTCATTCCTTTCATAAGACACTGACTGCATTTTCAATGGCAACAGTAACACTGGTCAATGACCCTGATTTTGCCTCTCTGAGGAATGATTTTATTGAGAATTATCTGATGTTTGCATCAACATCCCCATTCTATCCCATTGCATCCTCAATGGATATAGCACGCCGCATGATGTCTGTTGAAGGCAAGAAAATACTCCAGAAGATAATGGAATTATATGTCTATGCTTCAGGCAAGATAGGCAAGATGAGTGATTTCAGGGTTATGGACACGGAGTATCTGCGCCAATTCTACACAGTACCCGGTGATATAACAATTGATTACACCAAACTCACTGTGGGTTTCAATAAATCCAATGTCTCAAAGAGTGAGATTGTCCGGAAATTCAATGATTTCAATATTATTCCCGAAAAGATCAATGATTTCTCTTTCACTGTCCTTATACTGCCCGGAACAACAAAGAATGATATTGATAAACTGGCGGAGGCATTGCTCTCAAGAAAGAGAACCAAGAGAAAGATCATAAAGAAGCCCCAGGGTTTTGATTTTGATGATCTTACAATTGAGATGAATCCGCAGGAAGCCTATTTCAAGGAAGGTGAGTGGATAGATGTGGATGAATCTGAAAACAGAATATCGTCCGTACTGATTGTACCGTATCCGCCCGGCATCCCGCTTGTTATACCCGGACAGAGGATTACCGGGGTATTGCTTTCTCATATAAAGCACACTATCAGTATGAAAGGAATTGAGATGCATGGTGTATTAGACAATAAAATAAAAGTGGTGAAATGATGAAAAAGAAGGAAATGCTGTCCAAACTGGAAGAAACATTTGCCAGTATGGATATTGATATCAAATATGACAGGCTCAAGACAGATGGCGGACATTGCAGATATAAGGACAGGGAGTATATCATAATAAACAGGATACTCCCCATTTCAAACAGAATTGAATTACTGAAGAGCATTCTCAGGGAAAAGATAGAGAAGGATGGTGATGTATATATCATGCCTGCTGTCAGAGAGATGCTGGAAGAGGATAATGATGAGGATTAAATTTATTGATGATTTCTTTATAAACAGAAAGAAGAATTCCCTGCCCAATAAGAATAAGGTGCATAATGTCAAGAAACAGATGGAGAGTCCGTCAATTATTGTGGTTCACACGGGGAGCAGTCTGAAGCAGGCTCTTGAATCAGGTACACTGCACAGTACATTGAAAAAACGTTATAGCAAGTCCGACATATATCTTCTGGTTCCTGCATATGAGAAATTATACAATGAGATAATCTCGGAAAATATCATCAAGGTCAGTGAACCTATGCCCACAAAATTCAGGGAACTGGAGATATACAAGAGGGTACACAGAAAACTCAAAAATACTGATATTTATTTTGATCTTTCAGATTATGACCCGCGTATAAAGATTATAGTAAAGCGTGTCTTCAATCCCCAATTTGCCGTCAGTACCTATAATGAATCACTGAAGGATGATTACAATATACTGGTTAAATCAAGCGGTTCTTTCAGGGATATGCTGAATATGACAGGTTTTGAAATCAGTGAAGACAAATCCTTCTTTGATGATGTAAGAGAACTGGCTCATTCAAGGAGTGCACTTCCTGTTCTTATAGGTAATTCCAGGCATATTGACAGTACTGCAAAACAGTTCAATAAACAGTCCAAAAATTTCATAAGGATAAAATCACCTGAAAAAACATTAACCAAGACATTGATAGCTGATATTATCAAATCCGATAATGTCATTGCTTCCCGGCAGTATCGCTCTGACATTGATTATCTTAAAAAACAGAAAGCATGATTCCTCTCGGACTTACTGACAGAAGGAAGAAATTCCCCTTTGTTTCCATTCTGCTCATTTTGATTATGTCAGGCGTATATGTGATAATGTATCTATATGGCGGAATTGAACAGATTGTCGGATTTGCTCTTATTGCTGACAGGATAAAGGAACCTTTTGAGTTGTACAGAGTATTGACATACGGGTTTTTCCATGGTTCTCTGCTGCACATTGTATTCAATATGCTCTTTCTGTGGATATTCGGATCAGCCCTTGAATCCAAAGCAGGTCACTGGACAATACTTGAGATATTCTTTCTGGGTATTATTGCAGGAGGACTTGCCCAGGCAGGAGTCAATCTTGTGCTTGATGCAAGACATACACTTGTCATTGGTTCAAGCGGCGGAGTGTCTGCTGTAATGGGCGGTTATCTGCTGAAATCGGGCAGGGACAGGATGAAGAGCATTGTTATTGTATTCCCTGTAAAGATATATGCCTGGATTTTCATACTGATATGGTTTATCTATCAGATAATTGCAGCAGTATTCACCAGGACAAGCGGTGTGGCGTACTTTGCCCATATTGCAGGATTCATTTTCGGGATGATGGGAATTAGGATAGCAAGCATAAAGTCGTGATGCGTATCTGAGAACGAGTAGAGCGTGTAGAATGATTAAAACGGGTAGTAGAAGAAGGTAAAAGGTAAAAGAAAGACCGGCTTTCAGCCGGGTTAAGAGTTAATGGTTGATGGTCAATGGTCAAAGACAGTGTGAATGAAGGACTGTACAACGTACAACGGCGTGTGCTGAGCGGGAAGAACAGGATTGTGATTAGCGGGGAGAAGTAAGAGACAACACCGTGTGATACGGGTGACTCGTAAAATCAGTTACAAGATTCAAGTTACAGGTTACAAGTAGGGGCGGTTCGCGAACCGCCC
>JAXHVG010000218.1:0-8410 GCA_034189245.1 Caldifarciminota bacterium | reverse complement strand
GAATTGACGATCAGTTCGGAATATGACAGTGAATTTGTTTCAATAAAGGTCAAGGATACCGGCTCGGGAATCCCAGAAGAGAACAGGGACAAGGTGTTTCTTCCATTCTTCACAACAAAGAATATTGATGAAGGCACAGGTCTGGGGC
Organism: Caldifarciminota bacterium; assembly: GCA_034189245.1. Taxonomy (GTDB): domain Bacteria; phylum Hydrothermota; class 32-111; order 32-111; family 32-111; genus JAXHVG01. Next base: position 8,262 of record JAXHVG010000218.1, on the reverse strand, counting down.
TGCCTGTTGTGCACGGTATTGTGAAAGCCCATGAAGGTATGATAGATTTTAAATCTTGCAAGAAGAGAGGGACTGAATTTACAGTGAAGCTACCTATAAAGGATAAGGAAGTGAAAGATGGTAAATAAAAGTGATAACAGGATACTGATTGTTGATGATAATCACGATACACTGGAACTTATAAGCCGAAATCTGAAATCACGCAATTACATGGTATTTACTGCAGACAATGTTAATACTGCAATTGACAGATTACAGTCAGGGGATATTGATCTTGTCATAACAGACATGAAAATGCCTGAGATAGGAGGCCTTGACCTGACGAGGCATGTCAGAGAGCATTTTCCGGAAACAGAGGTAATAATGATAACAGGTTACCCGTCCATAGACGGGGCTGTTGAGGCAGTGAAGATAGGTGCCAAGGAGTATATCACTAAACCCTTTACTGAGGAGGAATTGTTTGCAGCAGTGGAAAAGATACTCACTGATCTGAGAATAAAGAAAATGAAAAGGCCGGAGGAGGAGAATGAGATGCCCTTTGAAGAACTCCTCGGCAAATCAAAGGTAATGAGAAAAGTCGGGCAGATGATACTGAAGGCATCATCAACAATTGCTACTGTCCTGATCCACGGTGAATCAGGTACAGGGAAAGAGGTGGTTGCCAGGGCAATACATTACAATTCACCGCGTTCCTCTTACCGATTCGTTCCTGTGAATTGCGGCGGTATTCCCGAGGAATTACTGGAGAGTGAATTATTCGGATATCTGAAGGGTTCCTTCACTGGTGCATCTGAAACCAGAGCAGGATTCTTCCAGACAGCTGACGGCGGGACCATTTTCCTTGATGAGATCACAGAGATGTCTATGTCCATGCAGGTCAAATTGCTGAGGGTTCTTCAGGACAAACAGGCATATATGATAGGTGCACGGAAGCCCCAGCATATCAATGTGAGGATCATTGCTGCAACCAATAAGGATATTGAAACAATGATTAGAAAGAATCTGTTCAGAGAGGATCTGTACTTTCGCCTCAATGTAATGAATATTGAGCTGCCGCCACTGAGGGAGAGGAACGATGATATCTTTATACTTATCAGGAAATTCACGGAGAAGTATGCTGAGGAGATGGGGAAGGATATACCGGAATATTCCACCAAGGCATTAAAGGTATTGAAGAATTATTACTGGCCCGGCAATGTGAGGGAATTGGAGAATATCATCCAGCGTCTTATTGTAATGAATGAGAAGAAGAAAATAGATATTGCGGACCTGCCCTCTATAATGAAGTACTCTGCTGTTAACAGCAGGGGCGGTATCAACAGAACATTGAAGGAAGTGGAGCTAAATCACATAAAGAAGGTGCTTGACAGTGTGGATTGGAATAAGACCAGGGCAGCTGAGATCCTGGATATTGACAGAAAAACACTGAGAAAGAAGATAACAGAGAATAATATTCACGAGGGGCGGTAGTTTTATTGGGGAGAAACTCCCCGGTGGTGAGTATATACCCGGAAAATGGCAATGAAATATCCATCTCTCATTAAATAGATCTATCCTTTAAGTTACTAAAATAATCAACTTAGACAAAGAAATCAATTTTTGGCAATTTTGGCATATAAATTGTATTACTATAGTGTGAATTCAAAAAAGGAGTGTCAAATGAAAACACTAAATGATTCAAGGACATTAAAGGAAAAGAGGACAGAGTTGGATGGACTCTGCAGTACTTGTATTCATGCTGAAGATTGTATATATGCACATAATTCGGAAAGCATAATCCTTCAGTGTGAGGAATTTGACGGATATGAGGAGGTTAAGAAATCCAGAGAGAATTTTACCGGAACAGTAAGAAATAAGAATGAAGAAGAAATGACAGGGCTCTGTGCAAACTGTGCAAACAGAGATTCCTGCACATTCTCAAAACCCGAAGGCGGTGTCTGGCATTGCGAGGAGTACCGTTAATAACAATTGATTGCTGGAGGTAGTAATGACGAATAAAAAGATATCTGTCTATGAGACAGTTGAAAGACAGTTTAATAATGCATCTGATTTGATCAATCTTGATCCGAATGTAAGAAAGATTCTCTCCAAGACAACCAATGAGATCATAGTCAATTTCCCCGTAAAGATGGATGACGGAAGGGTTGAGGTATTTACAGGCTACAGGGTGCAGCATAATAATGTGCTGGGTCCCTATAAGGGCGGACTGAGATTTCACCCTGATGTTAATATTAATGAAGTGAGAGCACTTGCAACATGGATGACATGGAAGTCAGCAATTGCTGATATACCTCTCGGAGGCGGTAAAGGCGGAATCCAGATAGATCCGACAAAGTATTCCAAGGGTGAGCTGGAAAGAATTGCGAGAAGATTTACCTATGCTCTGGGCAGTAATATCGGTCCGGAATATGACATACCCGCACCTGATGTGAATACCAATCCCCAAATCATGGCATGGATACTGGACACATATCTCTCTACTCTTCCTCCTCAGGAAAGGCAGCGCTCAATTCATGTTGTAACAGGCAAACCTGTTGAATCAGGCGGAAGTATAGGCAGAAACAAGGCAACAGGCCAGGGTGTTGTATTTTGCATTGAGAAATGGGCAGAGGATAATGATTTTGATCTTTCCGGTGCAACCTATACAGTGCAGGGATACGGGAATGTCGGTTCATGGGCTGCAAAACTGATGGATGCACATGGAAGCAAACTCATTGCAGTAGAGGATGTAACAGGTGCAGTGAAGTCTGAAGAGGGCATGGATGCATACGAATTGGCTGATTATGTACAGGAGGCAGGCGGAGTATCCGGTTTCAAGAATACAGAAAAAATATCACACGAGGAATTTCTCAAGGCAAAGGCGGATATATTCATACCGTCAGCACTGGAAAATCAGATAACGAAGGAAACAGCTGACTGGATAGATGTAAAACTCATTGCAGAAGGAGCAAATGGTCCTACTGATCTTGATGGTGACAGAATACTAAAGGAGAAAAAGATTAATGTGATTCCTGATATATTGGCTAACAGCGGTGGTGTTATTGTGAGTTATTTTGAATGGCTTCAGAATAAGAGGAGTGAGTTCTGGACACTGGAGGAAGTGGACAAAAAACTCCACAGGATTATCACATTAGGTTATGAGAGAGTAAGGAATACAGCAGAGGAATTTGATGTGGACTGGAGAACAGCAGCTTATATTGTTGCATTAAGGCGCCTTGATATTGTTTATAAAGAGAGAGGCATATTCCCGTAACCCTCATCAGAATCAGGCAGGCGTATACGATACGCCTGCCTGATCTATCAGGAGGCATTGAATGAAGATAAAGAGTGTATATGACAACTTCAAATATAATTACGAGAATGCGATAAGTCAGTTCAGGGATGATCAGATATTCAGTATTCTTGCACAGCCCTTCAATGAAATACAGGTCAATTTCCCTGTGAAGAGGGACAATGGCAATATTGAGATGTTTACGGGATACAGGGTACAGCATAACAATATGACAGGTCCGTATTACGGCGGCATCAGATTTCATCCATCTGTATCAATGGAAGAGATCAGATCACTGGCAGTATGGATGACATTGAAGACTGCACTTATGGGCATTCCCCTGAGCGGGTCAGCAGGAGGTATTAATTTCAATCCTTATGAATATTCGGACACGGAGATAGAGAGAATTTCAAGGAGATTTATATTTAATCTTGGTTCCAATCTCGGCGCTGACTATGATATAGTGGGTCCTGATATCAATACTGATTCGCAAATTATGGCATGGATGCTTGATACATCTCTACTTTCTGTAAAACCGCATATGAGGAATGCAAATAAACATGCTGTAACGGGTAAACCGGTTAAGCTGGGCGGCACTGTAGGCAGTGAGGAATCATCCGGACAGGCAATCTATTATATTATTGAAAGATGGCTCAAAGATAACAGTATTGATATGAATGGTCTAAAGGTTATTGTACAAGGTCTCGCATCATCTGGATTCTGGGCAGCAAAGATACTCAAACGCAATGGTGCTGATATTATAGGAGTGGAGAATTACTCGGGTGCTGTAATCAATGAAAATGGCCTGGACATCAATCTATTAAAGAGTCACATAAGGGACAGGAAACCGATAAAGGACTACGCTGACGGTTCAACAACATCCCATGAGGAGTTTATGCAGCTCAATGGAGACGTGTTCATATCATCAGCATTGGAGAATCAGATCAATAGTAAAAATGCCGGCAATATGAATGTTGGACTTATAGTTGAAGGGGCCAATGGCGCAACAACCCCGGACGCTGACAAAATGCTAGAAGAGAGAGGCATCCCTGTAATCCCGGGCATACTGGCTAATAGTGGAAGAATGATAGTTGATTATTTTGAGTGGCTTCAGAATAAGAGGAGTGAATACTGGCTTCTCAGTGATATAAACAGAAAGCTCAAGTTAAGGGTGATTAATGCATATGAGAGAATAGAAGAATCTGCAGATGAACACAGGTGTAATCTGCGCCAAGCAGCATATATAGAGGCTTTAGATAAATTACAGAAGGTTTATAGAGACAGAGGAATATATCCTTAATTGATTAACATTCCATTTACCGCTCATGAAAAGGGACCGGCCGGCAATCTTCTTGTCAGCCGGTCCTGTATTTTTATATTATAAATTCCCCGTTTTTATATATCAGATCGCTGTCAGTATATATCTCTCCGTCATTTTTCATATCTGCGAGTAGATCCCAGTGTATGGAGCATTCATTTGTACCGCCTGTATCAGGATATGCTGCACCGACTGCCATATGTATTGTTCCTCCAATCTTTTCATCAAAAAGCATATTCTTTATAAATCTCTGAATCCCGTAATTTGTGCCAATCGCTGCTTCTCCGAAATGCCTTGAACCCGGAATCTGGAACAATTCATCAAGCAATTCCTGTCCCTTTTCCGCTTTCCACTTTATCACCTCACCGTCTTTTATCTCCAGTGTTATATCTTCAATCTCATTGCCCATAAATATCCCGGGATAAGAGAACCGTATCTTGCCGTTTATTGAATCCTCAACAGGGGTAGTGAAGACCTCTCCGCTGGGCATATTATTATGACCATCCGAATTGATCCATTTCCTGTCTTTATAGGAGAAAGTAACATCAACATCAGCTGATTTGAAATGCATTGTCTCCCTCTTCATCAAATAGTCAACAATTCGCTGTTGATTCTCGTGCACATCATCCCATTTTGCAACAGGGTCATCATGATACAGGTAACAGGCATTTGCCACAAAATCCATGAACTCGTCTGTACCCATATTTGCTTCCTGTGCAGCGGCATCAGTGGGAAATTGGCAGAGCGACCATCTTATTTTCTTTTCAGCAGCATACTTCATGAATTTCTTTTGTATGTCTCTGCCCGCCTCAGCGACCATTCTCTTCTTTTTGGGATTTATTGATTGTGTTGACTTGAGATTGAATGGTGCCATTATATTCAAAGTTGCATCATAATTATCTATCATGAATTCCCTGAGAGGCTGAACAAATTGAAGTTGTTCATCTGATGCATGCTCATATCTGATTCTTGCCAGACCATTGATATTCGTCATTATAATCGGATGACCGCCGGCTTTTATTGCCTCCCTGTAAACAGACTTGAGAAGAGGCTCAGCAAGATAAGTGCTGGATATCATAACTTTCTCTCCCTTCTTGATTCCCAGTGAATAATTCACCAATACCTTAGCATATTTATCATACAATGTTTCCATCAAAAAACCTCCTTTTTTATCAAAGTGCCAGGTTGACAAATCTACAAATTTGTCAAAGTGTCAGGTTGACAAATCTACAAATTCAATGAATTTTTTACTATAATTATTTACTACCTTTGTCTTCTTCCTATCTATTCTAACTAGTCTTATTGCTTCAGATATATTGCTATGGCCCCTTTCTCTTTCAATAATTGCAATGTCCTTATAGCTCATATTTGCATATTTTCTCAGTAGATACCATTTCAAATGTTTTTTAAATGTTTCTTCATTTATCCATATATCTTTCCATATTTTCTTATCCGGGTCAAGTGTTTTAATGAATTTTTTTACATCTTTATCTGTTGCTCTAATCTTTTTGAGTTCTGATTTTCTTTGCTCATAACGGACTTTTTTATTTGTTTTTCTTCTATCAATTGATTCCAATATCTTTTTCTTTTGGCTATCATCCATGAAAAATTGTGTCTTATTTTCATCAAATGAATCCGGCAAATCATAAATATCAATATTATTTATCCAATTGATAAACTTTATTCTTCCCTTATCCGGATCATCATCAAAAAACTTGTATATGAAATTATACTCTTTTCTATTACTTGGCATAGTGAGTTCAGGAAAATTTGTCTTATTATAATCGTAAGGTGATTTGACCAACCCATCTTTAACAGGATTATAAATGGTATAAGCAAGGGCAGTTAAGAAATAATCATCCTCAGATATAAGTTTTGATTTATGCCTGCCCATAAATACATGTCCCTTTCTTTCTAATCGCTTATTGACATATCTTGCAAATTTAGTGGAGTATCTCTGTAAAAATTCAGAAAGGTCTTTTCCGGGTATTCTCAATATAGAATGGAAATGACTGGGCATTGCAGTCAAGATAAGTACATCAATATTATAGTAGTGAGCATCTTTATAGAATATTTTTTTGAATATTTCATAGATTTGAAAATCCAGAAAGAAATATTCTCCTTCAACAAATTTATTGAATACATGATAGACACCATCCTCTTTTTGAATTCTTCTTGGTCTCGGCATTTTTACCTCCTGTCTATTTTGTATAAAAATAACATAGATTTGTAGATTTGTCAACCTGGCACTTTTACAAATCTGTAGATTTGTCAACCTGGCACTTGAAATTCAGGGATAAAAGTGATATATTTAAAGTGGTAAATTAATATAATATGGAGTATGTGTAATGAAGAAGTGTTGTATGAAATACGGGGTTATGGTGATTGGTTTGATGATGGTTGCGGTGTTTCTGGCAGGGCAACATATTCTGATAACTGAAGTCAATCATGATCCATCTAGTAACCCTGAGCTTGAATGGGTTGAAATTCATAATCCTACAGCAAGCCCCTATTGTCTGGATGGTTGGTATGTTGATGATGGAAATTATACTAGTTTAACGGAAGGGACTTGGTGGATACCCAATCCGACAGCTGAGGATGATTATATACTCTATCCGGGCGGTTATGTTACATTTGCAAATAATGCGGACAGTTTTTTATATAAATACGGATATGAACCGGATCTAGCAGAAAATGTGGGAAGCACAAATGCAATTCAGATAATAGAAAATGCTGGTTTTAATTTTAATGCAGATGGAGACCAAGTTTATCTTCGTGATAATACAGATTCCATCATTGATTGTATGCAGTGGGGGACAATATATGAGGATAGTACTGATGCAATTTATTACCCTTTATCAGTTTATTCTGGAGTAACCTATATAAGGAATCCGCAGGATGCAGAGGGTGAGGAACTTGAAGGTGAGGTGTCTGAGCAGCTTTCAGAGGTCTGGAGTACATCCAATGCAGGGTTTGAGGGTCCGAATACCGGGGGATTCAATCCTGACGGGGTCAGCGGCATAATAATAAGTGAGCTAATACATGATCCGACATCGCCGTCTCCAGCTGACACAGTGGAAATCAGATGCAAGATAAAAACAGATACAACCCTTGTATTCGTGTATATGATACATTCAACTGATACACTAGATACCTTAGATAATTTTATTAATCCTGATACATCAAGTATGAGTGTGATTAATGATACTTTATACTATGATACAATAATGCCTTATCCGCTTTCAACAAGAGTGAAATACTATGTGTCTGTTGGTAATGTGGATGGAGATACGGTTACTTCACCGATCAATGCTCCTGCTGATCACAGGGAGTATATTGTATCTGAAGGCAGTGATTTCTATGAGGTTCATTTCAACAAGAGTGTGGATAATGCGTCAGCTGTTCAGTGGTTTGCAGCAGGTAATGATTCCATGGACTGGCATATGGCAAAATACATAGGCAGTGCTACAAAATCAGTGGATGCCTGTTTATACGACTTGGACAGGCAGATTGTAGCTGATTCACTCATATCAGCACACGATAAGGGTGTTGCTGTAAGATTTATAACTGACGCAGACAACAGGACAACAACACAGACACAGCAGCTTGAATCAGCAGGTATACCTGTAATTGATGATGCTTTCCCTAATTCATATGGCGGCAGTAATATTAT
>JAXHVG010000217.1:0-7338 GCA_034189245.1 Caldifarciminota bacterium | reverse complement strand
CCGTGTATGAAGCAGTCAGATAATATTTTCCTCTCAATCGGTACAAATATCGGCAATAGGAGAAGGAATATACTTGAGGCTGTAAAGCGTATAAAGAACATTCCGTTCAATATTCATTCCAATGCCTCCATATACAGAACAGAGCCGGTCGACTGCATCAGTCAGGATGATTTCTTCAATACTGCTTTGAAAGGAGCAACACCTCTCAGCCCGGCTGCCCTGCTGGAAGCTGTCAAGGCAATTGAGTCGGATATGGGCAGAAAAAAATCAATCAGATGGGGTCCGAGGTTGATAGATATTGATATATTGATATATAATGATATAATAATAAAAAACAAAGAATTGACCATTCCTCATAAGAGGATAATGGAAAGATATTTTATTCTTATAATGCTCAATGAAATAGAACCCGGATTGATAATACCTTCTATGGGGGCAGTATCCGGCAGACTGAAGGAAGAGACATTCAGTGAAGATATTGAGAAAATTGAATACATTAATTTCACACAGGAGATATTGTGAATATACCGTATAAGTTCATAGCAGTGGAGGGTGTAATAGGTGTGGGGAAAACCTCTCTTGTTACCCGTCTCGCGAAATACTACAATGCGGAAAGGATACTGGAACCTGTTGAAGAAAACCCGTTCCTCTCCAAATTCTACGGCAATATAGAGGCATATGCATTCCAGACACAGATATTCTTCCTCTTTGCGCGGTATAAACAGATGCAGAAGCTCTCACAGAACAGGCTGTTCTTTGACCTTGTGATAAGCGATTATATATTTGACAAGGATAAGATATTCGCAAATATCAATCTTGATGAGAATGAGATGCTCCTCTATGAACATATCATTAAGTTCATTGAAAGGGACATTACTCATCCTGATCTGGTTATATATCTGCAGGCATCCCCTGAAGTGATAATGGAGAGAATACAGAGAAGGGGCAGGACATTTGAGGATAATATATCAACTGAATACATCAATGAGTTAACGAGAAATTACAATAATTTCTTTATGCATTACAATCATGCTCCTGTGCTCATGGTCAATGTGGATGAAGTTAATCTTCTCAAGAACAAGAGTGCCCTTTCACAGATCATTCAGGAGATAGAGAAGCCGTTTTCAGGATTAAAATACCTCAAACCCATATCATTGGAAGAATAATGGAAATAATAAGAGATCCAAGGCAGATGCATGAACGGGCTATGCAGATAAAATGCTCTGAAACAACACTGGGATTTGTCCCTACAATGGGAGCCCTCCACGACGGCCACATATCACTTGTCAGACAATGTGTCAATGACAATGATATGTCTGTGGTATCAATCTTTGTCAATCCATCACAATTTGCTCCGGGAGAGGATTTTGACAAATATCCGAGGTCAGAGGGAAAGGATACACTTATTCTTGAAAATGAAAATTGTGATATAGTATTCATTCCTGACAGAAGGGATATGTATTTCAATCATCTTACAACCGTCAGGATGGAAGGTATTACTGAAAAATTATGCGGAAAGAAGAGACCCGGCCATTTTGAAGGTGTTGCAACCATTGTCTCCAAACTATTCAATATAATCATGCCTCAAAGGGCATATTTCGGGGGAAAGGACTATCAGCAGTATATTGTAATGAAGAAGATGGTGTTTGATCTCAATTTCAATGTAGAGATCATAGGATGCCCCATTGTCAGGGAAAGCGACGGGCTTGCAATGAGTTCAAGGAATGCATATCTGAAACCGGAGCACCGCAAGACAGCACCGGCCCTTTACCGTGAATTGAAGAGGGGCAGAGACCTGCTGCTTGAAGGCATGGAACCTGAGAAGGTTGTAGAGAAGATGAAAGACAGGCTGAAGGATATAAAGGATCTCAAGGTGGACTATATAGATATACTGACAGGCAGTACACTGCAGGTGCCTTCTGAAAATGACAAGCATCTTAGAATATTCGCAGCTGTTTACATTGGCGAAACACGTTTAATTGACAATATAGGAGTTGAATTGGAATGAATCTCAATATTCTCATACTGGCAGGCGGCATGGGCACGAGGATGAAATCATCCCTGCCCAAGGTAATGCACAGTATATGCGGAAGACCCATGCTGTATCATATTGTAGAGACATCGGGTATGCTTGATCCTGAGAAGATAATACTGCTCATCGGTAATGGCAGTGAGATGGTGAGGGACTATTTTGAAGAGGAGAATATCTCTGTGGAATATGCGTATCAGCATGAACAGCTCGGTACAGGCGATGCACTGCGATGTGCTGTGCCTTCCATAGACCGCGACAGTGAGGTGATCATACTCTCCGGGGATGTGCCTCTTATCAGAAAGGATACATTGGAGCAATTATACGACAGGCACTGTGATGGCGGTAATGCTGTTACTGTTCTTACAATGGAGCCTGAGAATCCCTTTGGTTACGGAAGGATTATAAAGGACAGAGAGAATAATGTGATAGATATTGCGGAAGAGAAGGATGCAGATAATAAACAGAGGGCAATCAGGGAAGTCAATACAGGCATATACTGCATGAAGGGCAGTTTCATTATTGACAGTATTGATGAGATAGACAATAATAATGCCCAGAATGAGTATTATATCACTGACCTTATCCGCATTGCATCAAAGAAGAAACTCACTGTTGATTCATTGATAACACATTCAAACTCAGAGGTGCTTGGTGTCAATAACAGGAGCCAGATGGCAGTTGTAGAGAGTATCATGCTTGAGACAAGGAAAAGAGAGATGATGAAGAATGGCGTCACAATGAGACTGCCCGGCACAATATATATTGACCATGACGCGACAGTAGGCAGGGATGTTATTATTGAAAGTTCTGTTACACTGAAGGGCAGGGCAGTAATAGAAGATAACTGCCGCATAGGTGCGGGCTCGTATATCAGGGATAAGCGTATTGTCAAGGGGACAGTTATAAAGCCGGGGACAGTGATTGATTAGATGAAAAAGATAAGCTGGATAATACTGATTTTGATTATTGCTGCAGCCGGTGTTATCATTCACAGGCATATATTTTACAGTGTGGACAAAGAGATACTGAGGGTTGAAGTATTGAACGGCACTACAGTCAATGGTCTTGCAGGCAGGGCAGCTGAGTACCTAAGGGACAAGAAGCTTGATGTGATAATCATTTCCAATGCCAATGAGGACACTATATCCAAGACCATTGTCATTGACAGGCTGAACCCGCGATGTGTGTACGGCAATTATGTGGCAGACATGATTGATTGTCCCAATACAATGGTTGATATTGACTCTTCGCTTTATATAGACGTAACAGTAATAATGGGAAATGACTGGAAATCATATTTGGAGGAATAATCTATGCAGGAAAAACTGGAAATAATAAAGGAATCAATTTTAGAGAAGAAAGGTTTTGACATAAAGATCATTGATATAAGCGATCTAACGACAATAGCTGATTATTTTGTGATATGCTCGGGAGCGACATTTGTGCAGACCAATGCCATATACAAGAATATCAGAAGCAATATGAAGAAGCATTACAAAATACACGGTGAGGAAGGCGAGGATTCAGGTGACTGGATACTGATGGATTACTCTGATGTCATTGTTCATATATTCGTGCCGCAGACAAGGGAAAGATTCAATCTTGAATTGCTCTGGGCAGACGGAAAATTTCTGGAAGTGGAGGAATTAGATGATAATTGAAGATGCATTGAGAGACATTGGAGATATAATCAGGGATATGGGTCTTGAGCCTGAGGAAAATTTCCTCTCATTCTCTGAACACGCTGACCTTTCGTCCAATATTGCATTTTCACTTGCAGGAAAATTGAAACAGGATCCAATGGACATTGCCCGGCAGCTTAAAGAGAAAATAGAAACAATTGATTATATTGACAGAGTGGAAACAGCAAAACCCGGATTTATAAACATATTCATTATTGACAGTGCTGTTTCGCGTGAGATTGTCAGTGTGCTGGAATCAGATAATTACGGCAGTATCAAGAGTAAGAATCAAAAGGTGAATATTGAGTTTATTTCAGCCAATCCGACAGGGCCCCTTGTTGTTGTTAATGCAAGGGCAGGCATTGTGGGTTCTCTGTTAGCCAATATAATGAATTATTCGGGTATTGAAGCTGTCAGGGAATTCTATGTCAATGACAGCGGTAATCAGGTGAGAAAACTCGGAGAATCCATACTGTGGCATATTGCCGGCAAAAAACCGGAATTCCCGGAGAATGGATACAGGGGACAGTACATAAGAGAAATTGCCCAAAGCATAGAGGAAAAGACAGGCAAACTGGAGTGGTCTGATGAGAACATTGAGCTTTGTGCTGAATCCGGCAAGAAGCATATTATCAAATGGCAGAAGGAGAGCCTGGCGAGATACAGTATAGATTTTGACAATTGGGTGTATGAAAGTGATGTTATTTCAGAGGGTATAATTGAACAAGTGCTGACAATACTCAGGGAAGAGAATATGATATATGAGAAGGACGGGGCAGTGTTCTTTAAAGCCTCCGAGGTGAGCAGTGATGAAGACAGGGTCATTGTGAAGTCAAACGGGAATTACTCCTATTTTCTCCCGGATATTGCATATCATTACTATAAGATCAAGAGGGGTTACTTAAGAATGATAGATATACTGGGTCCTGATCACCATGGGTATATAGACAGAATCAAGGGTGCTGTACAGGTGCTTAGTGACAGGGCTTCCCTTGAGGTCATTATCGCCCAGCTTATAACATTGCTGAAGGACGGTAAGAAGTTTGAAATGTCCAAACGCAAAGGTGACTTTATTACAATGGACGAACTGGCTGACGAGATTGACCCGGATGTTGTGAAATTCATGTTTCTCACAAGAAAATTATCGCAGCCAATGGATTTTGATATTGATGAGGCAATGAAGACAACAATGGACAATCCTCTATACTATGTACAGTATGCACATGCGAGGATCTGCTCCATATTCTCCAAGGCGGAGGATGTGGAATATCCCGCCTCCATTGAACCCTTATTTGAAATTCCTCTTGCCAGAGAACTTGCTGTGAAGATATTTGAATACCCCTATGTGCTTTACGGAATTGCCGGTCATTATGAGGTTCAGAAACTGACCAATTATCTTATTGAATTATCCCGCATACTGCATAAATTTTACTATAAGTATAGGGTTATATCAGAAAACAGAGAAGATATGGTGATGAAGATGCTGCTCATTGATGCTGTAAGAAAGATCATTGCTCATGGTCTTGATATGATGAATATAACACCCAAGGAGAGAATGGAAGATGAGTAAATACAAGAAATCCGGTGTTGATATTGATAAAGCGGCCAGATCCGTAGAGAATATAGGAAGAATTGTCAAAGATACATATTCGGGCAATGTGCTCTCTCAAATAGGAAGTTTCGGGGCAATGTATTCTGCTGATTTCGGTTCAATGAAAAATCCTGTGCTGATATCCAGTGCTGACGGGGTCGGGACCAAGCTTGTGATAGCACGCAAGATGAACAGTTTTAAACATACAGGTGAGGATATTGTCAATCATTCAGTCAATGATATACTGGCAACCGGGGCAAAACCCCTTTATTTCCTGGATTATATAGGTTGCGGCAGTGTTGAGGAAGATACAGTCAATGACATTATCAGATCAATGGCTGATGCATGCAAGTCCAATGATATGTCTCTGATAGGCGGGGAATTGGCAGAGATGTCTGTTATCTATGATTATACGCATTATGATATTGTGGGATTCATTACAGGCATTGCGGATAAAGACAGTATCATTACAGGAGATACTGTCAGTGAGGGTGATATTGTAATAGGATTGCCTTCATCAGGATTTCACACCAATGGTTATACTTTGATAAGGGAGATAATTGACAGCAATAATATAGATCTGAGAGCAGTGCCTCCATTCGGGAACAGAAAACTCTATGAATTACTCCTTGAACCCCACAGGTCATATTACAAACCGGTTTATCCCCTCATAGAAAAGCATCTGTTAAAGGGTATTGCACATATAACAGGGGGCGGATTCTATGATAATATAAGGAGAATTCTGCCTGCAGATGTCAATGTGATTATTGAATCACAGTCGTGGGATATACCGCCGCTCTTTGATTATATTGTAACACTGGGCAGCATTGACACTCAGGAGGCATACAGGGTATTCAATATGGGTATCGGCATGGTCCTCATTATTAACCCGGATAATATCAGCGAAGTAAAAGACCATTTGCAAAAACACTCAGAATATTTTATAATAGGAAGTGTAAGTAAAGGTGAAGGAATTGTAAAAATAGACTGAGAGGAGGTATAATGAAAGACAAGGATATGTTTGATGAGATTAGAAAGGCAAACCGGGATATGGATGATATCCTGGATGAGATGATCGGATTCAAGAGAATGTCTCTCCATAGGAAGCATTACTACAATCCCCCTGTTGATATTTATGAAACAAATGAAAATTTCATAATAAATATTGAACTGCCCGGCATGGACAAGGAGGATATATCCCTTACATTGTCTGATGATGTGCTTATAATCAAGGGCGTAAGGGAAAACGGAAGATCCCGGAGCGAGGGAATCAGCTACTATCATATGGAGATGAATTACGGACCCTTTGAAAGACGTATCAGGATACCGAGGAATATTGATCATGACAAGATGGAGGTTACATACAAGAACGGCATTCTCATAATAGAACTGCCGCTGCAGATCAAAGTAATGAAGAAAATTGAAATTGAATGAAAGGAGCTGAAATGGATCATAGTTTGAATATTGACAAGGATATAGTAATACCCGGTGAACTGCCTGTTCTGCCGAGGAATGATGTTATTGTCTACCCTCTGCTCATTTTGCCTATTGCAGTAAATGACGACAGGTATATAAAGCTTATAGATAATGCCCTGTCATCCGACAAACTGATATTTGTAGGATACACGGACAGTAATGAACTTGAAGAAGTTGATGAAGATGACATAATGGAATTCGGTGTTGTTGCAAATATTCTCAAGATGCTGAGATTCCCCGACGGTTCTGTGAGAGTCCTTGTCCAGGGTCTCAAGAGAGCAAGAATTGTATCATTCAGCAATACTTCAAAAGAGTATCCTGTTGCTGAGATAGATGTCATTGAGGAGAAGATAAAGGGAAGCATCAAGGAAGAGGCAATGACAAGGAATCTCACTGATATGTTCAGAAAGTATGTAAAACATTCGCAGCAGCTTCCAGATGAGGTCAATCAGATACTTACAACAATTGAAGAACCCTGGAAACTCGCTGATTTCGTTGCATCCAATCTATCCATAGATATTGAGGACAAGTACGCCATACTGACAATGATTGACCCT